>NZ_LWGG01000732.1:0-1871 GCF_001635365.1 Oleiphilus sp. HI0128
CAAGCTAAATAATGAATATCTTTGTACTCAGTTTTTTGTCGGTCGGACTGTATTTCACAGGGACAATCTATCAAACCCTCGTGTATCTCAGAAAAATTAATGCCAAGCACTTCATCTCCCTTTTAATCGGAGCCAGTGCGGCAAGCTTGCAGCTAATAGTTACTTTAGAGCAAACCTTCCGTGACAACTACGCCGCCTTTAGCTTCTCAAACTCAGCATCACTTATCGCCTGCGTTATTGTTATCGGGCTTTTATTGGCATCCAGCAGAAAACCACTCCAAGCAATTTTTCTTGCCGTTTACCCTTGCGCTGCACTTAGCGTAATCACCCTACTCGCCTTTAACGACAGCAGCCAATCATTCTCACCACAAAGCAGCGGCATCTTTATACACGTTATATTATCACTCATTGCCTACAGCGTCTTTTCGATTGCCGCCGTACAAGCATTACTTGTTCATATGCAGAACAACAACCTAAAGAAGCGAAACCACACTATACTAATGCGCAATTTGCCGCCACTCCTGACCATGGAGAACTTACTGTTTGAAATGCTATGGAGCGGCACTATCCTGCTTGCTCTTGCCATTCTCGCCGGTTTCATTTTTGTCGATGACCTATTCGCTCAACACTTGGCACACAAAACCGTTTTATCAATTCTTGCTCTGCTCACATTCTCTGCACTACTCGCAGGCAGAAAAATTTATGGCTGGAGAGGAATCACAGCCAGCAAATGGACACTTTGGGGCTTTAGCCTTCTAATGCTAGGTTTTTTCGGTAGCAAGCTAGTTCTTGAAACAATAAGCAAATAACCCGACAACCTTCATATAAACGGTAAACAACATTGAACGACGCCTCTATACCTTCTCTATTACTATTTCTGCTTTTTCTAATCATTTTATCTGGTTTTTTCTCTAGCTCAGAAACTGGCATGCTGTCGCTCAATCGCTACAGACTTAAACACCTAAAGAAAAATGGCCATAAAGGCGCGGAGAAAGCCAGCAATCTACTAGATCGAACCGATCAATTAATTAGCGTCATCCTAATTGGAAACAACTTTGTAAACATACTAGCCTCGTCAATAGCAACGGTCATTGCCATTCGACTATGGGGTGACGCAGGCATCGCAATTGCAACCGCAATCTTGACGCTAGTTATACTAATTTTTGCTGAGATAACACCTAAAACCATTGCAGCCTACCACCCGGAAAAGGTTGCCTTTCCCGCCGCACACATACTAAAACCTCTACTAAAGCTACTCTACCCAGCTGTCTGGTCAGTTAACCTTGTTACTAACTTCCTATTAACAAAACTCGGCTTTAGTACAAACGGAGAAGAAGAAAACCACCTAAGCCGAGAAGAACTGAGAACACTTGTTAATGAATCTAGCACCTTGATCCCACGCAAACACCAGGAAATGCTACTGGGGATTCTAGACCTAGAGAAAGTCACCGTTAACGACATCATGATTCCCAGAAACGAGATTGTTGGCATCGATATAGACGATGACCTGGATGATATTTTTCAGCAACTAAAAACCACCCAACACACACGCCTCCCCGTATACAAGGGCGATATAAACAACATCATTGGCATCCTACACCTTCGCAGCATGACTCGCGTACTTTCAAATGACGAACCGAACAAAGCCATGCTACTTCAAGCTTGCAGAGAACCTTACTTCACTCCTGAGAGTACTACACTCAACACCCAGCTAATACACTTCCAGCGGGAGAAACGTCGAATTGCCATTGTAGTTGATGAGTATGGCGACGCTCTCGGCATTGCCACAATGGAAGATATTCTGGAGGAAATTGTTGGGGAGTTCACTACTGATTACTCTTCAAGCAGCAGCCAAGACATCACACCTCAAG
>NZ_LWGG01000733.1:0-7999 GCF_001635365.1 Oleiphilus sp. HI0128
TTTCTTCTCCAGAGCCTTTTTCTTCTCTAGAGCCTTTTTCTTCTCTAGAGCCTTTTTCTTCTCTAGAGCCTTTTTCTTCTCTAGAGCCTTTTTCTTCTCTAGAGCCTTTTTCTTATCCAGAGCCTTTTTCTTATCCAGAGCCTTTTGTTTTTCCTGAACCTTTGCCCGCTCCCTATCTCGGAGTTGCTGTAGTTCATTTTCACTAATCACACGAGCTTGAATACTTTTTGGAGGCAACTTAACTGTTTGCTCGTTACTACTCTGCCAATTGAAAAAGAATGCAGCAATGACCAATATATGAACAGCAACACTAGCAATCAGAAACTTTCGATTTTTTACCTCTATCGCCTCGCCTAACAAGACCTTAAGGAGTTTAAAGTTTTCCGTTGCACGCTTATCTGAAGACTTTCCACTTGCTCCCTGCTTTTTCAAAGCACGAGCTTGAGAATCTTTAGCCGTGTTTTTCTTCATGGGTCCTCAGTGATCAATCCGACATCTTTCGCACCGGCATTCTGTAAAGCAGCCATCAGCTCAACCACAACTCCGTACTCTACATGCCTGTCTCCTCGCACAAGAACACTAGTAGAAGGTTCGTGTTGAAGAATAGAGCTTACATTTTTTAGTACGACCTGAAGCTCTAAAGGTTTCTTGCTTGATGATGTCATTTCCATATAGTAAGCACCGTTTGAGTCGACCGTCACGACAATCGGCTCGAGGCTTTTAGCACTTTCTACCGGGTCGCTATCAAGTAAGGGTAAATCAATCTTGATCCCCTGAGTCAGCATTGGTGCTGTCACCATAAAGATAATAAGCAGCACTAGCATCACATCGATATAGGGAACAACATTTATATCGGACATGGGTTTACGCTTAGATCTAGGCACCGTTATCAGCCTCTATTAGAAGTATTATCAGCAACACCGTCTTTTGCACTTCCTGCACTTGAATGAATATTTCGATGAAGAATACTCGAGAACTCATCAGCGAAAGTTTCATAGCTTGTATAAAGCGCATCAGCCCTTGCCGAAAACCTGTTATAAGCAACAACAGCAGGAATTGCTGCGAATAGCCCCATTGCAGTAGCAATTAGTGCTTCAGCAATACCTGGCGCTACCGTCGCCAAGGTCGCTTGCTGCTGCTGAGCAAGCCCGAGAAAAGAGTTCATAATCCCCCAAACTGTGCCGAACAGACCAACATAAGGGCTTGTAGAGCCAACTGTTGCCAAAAATGGCAGATTGGAGTCAAGTCGTTCACCCTCTCGCGAAAGCGCTACACGCATTGATCGCTGCGTCCCCTCCATCACGGCATCGGCGTCTACGCCGGCTTGTTGTTTTAAACGGTTAAATTCCTTAAACCCCGATTTAAAAATCAATTCAAGCCCACTACTCGCAGCCGACCCGGAACTTCTTTTGTACAATTTTCCTAGATCCATGCCGGACCAAAACATATCCTCAAAATTATGCTGCTGCGCATTAGCCTGTCTGAAGAAACTAGAGCGCTGGAATATCAGATACCAGGATATTATCGACGCAAGCAATAATGCCAACATAACCAACTGCACAATAAAACTTGCATCAAGAATCAAACCAACAATCGAAATCTTTTCCTGCACTTATTTTCTCCAGGTAATCTGCCAAATCTAGGCACAAAATACGGTAATAGCTGACTAACTTTGTAACCCTGTTGAACTCAAGGCTTGCTTCAGGCCTTCGGGTAGCGCTCTCGGCTTGTTATCAGGCAATGATACACAAGCGACCTTAACATTCCCCTCAACTAGCCGCCTACCAGATGAGTCTTCAACAAACTGTTCAAATTCTATATAAGTTCTTTTTAGAGACGAAACCGAAGCAGTAACATTCAGTATTTCATCAAGTTTGGCGGGGGCCAGGTATCTAACATCAAGGCTATGCACTACATAACTGATTCCTTCTTCGAAACCAGCCCGAAGCTCAAACCCTAAACTTCGAATAAACTCCGTTCTAGCACGCTCAAAATACTTTAAATAATTAGCATAAAACACGACGCCGCCAACATCAGTGTCCTCTATATAAACGCGTATTGGCAGACTGAATGCTTCGCTAGAACATGTCATATCACGCTCCGCCGCTGAGTTCGGCGGGTGCTTTCAAACCAAAATGCTGCCATGCTTTTTGTGTTGCCAGACGACCGCGCTGCGTTCTTGCCAAATACCCTTGCTGAATCAGGTAAGGCTCCAAGACATCCTCAACCGTGCCTCGCTCCTCACTAATTGCTGCCGCCATGCTTTCTACGCCAACCGGGCCGCCAGCAAATGTTTCGAGTACCGCGAGTAGTAAGCGCCGATCCATTTGATCCAAGCCTTTTGCGTCAACGTTGAGCATACTTAGGGCTTTATCAGCATTGTTCTTATCCAAGACACCATTACCTTTAACCTCGGCGTAGTCTCTTACTCGCCTTAGCAATCGATTGGCTATCCGGGGCGTCCCTCTGGAACGACAGGCTATCTCATCGGCTCCACCCTGTTCAATCTCTAATCCGAGTAACTGGGCTGAACGACTAACAATGGAGCTCAAATCCTGGTTATTGTAGAACTCAAGACGCTGAACGATCCCAAATCGGTCTCTTAACGGAGAGGTGAGCAAACCTGCTCGCGTGGTTGCACCAACAAGCGTAAAGGGAGGTAAGTCGAGCTTGATAGACCTTGCAGCCGGACCTTCACCTATCATGATATCGAGCTGATAATCTTCCATTGCCGGATATAAGACTTCTTCAACTGAAGCATTCATTCGGTGAATTTCATCAATGAAAAGAACGTCTCCTGCTTCCAAGTTTGTCAGCAATGCAGCAAGATCACCGGCTTTTTCAAGAACAGGGCCAGAAGTAGACTTAATATTGCTCCCTAGCTCATTTGCAATAATATTCGCTAGCGTTGTTTTACCTAGTCCAGGCGGACCGAAAATAAGCACATGATCCAGCGCTTCTTGCCTTTTACTGGCTGCTTGAATAAAGATATCCATTTGCTCTTTAACAGCGGGCTGCCCAACATAGTCACTTAAAGACTTAGGCCGAATCGCTCTATCTTGAACATCTTCACTCACACCACCAAGCTCGGCAGCTTGAGCGGCAATAATACGATCTGCTTCAATCATGTACATTCCAAACAGGAAACATCAATCTGGGCGTGGCCGTAATGACACACCAAGAACTTACTATGAAAGACAGTTTACAGATCAATCCAAGGGACTAAAGTTAAAAATATGTTAGACCTCGCCGACCTATAAGCCTGGTGCTACAACATTCCTTTTAGTGCAGCTTTAAGAAGAGACTCTAGGGTTTGCCCCTCATGACGCACTGATTTAATAGATTTCGCAGCATCTTGAGGCTTATAACCCAAGGAAATCAGCGCCGCTTCGGCTTCACCTTCGATATCGCTAACACGCGCTAGAGGCATATCAAGCTCAGAAATTGACACATCACCACCCTCAGGAACAAGGCCTTTAACCTTATCTCTCAGCTCTATCAACAACCTTTCGGCCGTTTTCTTGCCAATACCTGGTAGCTTCACCAACGTAGAAACATCATCATCAGCTACGCAGCGAGCTAAAGATGCACTATCTAAACCAGATAGAATAGTTATCCCCAACTTTGGACCAACACCGTTAACCTTTATGAGAACCCTGAACATGTCTCGGTCTTTCTTATTCAAGAAGCCATATAACAATTGAGCATCTTCGCGAACAACAAAATGAGTATATAGGCTCACGCTAGCGCCCGCCTCAGGCAAAGAAAAAGACGTAGAAATTGGTACCTCGACTTCATAACATATGCCCGACACATTTAATAAAACACTCTGGGCACCCTTCTCTTCGACTATTCCTAGCAATTTACCAATCATCTAAATTATCTACCTTATTTACTATTGATTTCCCATTTTGTCGCCTTAAGCAAATCAGTCAATAACTACCGCATACGACCACCGCGACTTTGACTAACACCAGAAACTTGCAGCAACAGCTTCTCACTATTCGCATGGCAAATTGCTATTGCCAAAGCATCTGCTGCGTCTGCTTGAGGTGAGCTTTCAAGCTTTAACAGGTGCATAACCATTAACTGGACTTGAGACTTATCTGCCCCCCCCTTACCAACAACCGCTTGCTTGACCTTTCTAGCCGAATACTCGTTAACTTCGAGCCCTGAATTCGCGGCTGCAACAATGGCTACGCCACGTGCCTGACCAAGCTTAAGCGCTGAAGAAGGGTTCTTGGCCATAAAAACCTCTTCGATTGCAAATTGATCCGGTTGATACTGCTGAATGAGCTGTCCAACGGCTTGAAATATAACTAACAGACGGTCGGAAAATGCTCCATCCCCGGTACGAATACAACCACTTGCAACATAAGATAAACGCCCCCTATCCTTCGAAATAAGCCCGTAGCCGGTTACTCGTGAGCCGGGATCTATACCTAGTATCAGGGACATACTTCTAAACCTTTTGATTGTTAATCAGTATCAAGGCGGTAAAACCGCCTACCATTATGCCAGGTAATATTCTGGTACGAATCGGAAGAAAAAATGCCTTTAATCAAACTCAAATCTTCATTTCTAAATGGCCTCAAAGCGCGCGTTGAGGGAAGATCTGTTCCAAACATCAAAGCATTAGGATTAATCAGCACCATCTCTTGAAGGCGCTTAATAGGGTCAAAATCGACTCGACCAAAGCCGCAAACTTTTACATAAACGCCATGCCTTAATAAATCATCTACAACAGGAAACGATGACTTCTCCATACCCATGTGATCAATACATACCTTAGGCAAATTCTTGATCAAATCTTGAAGATGATATAAACCTTCAGATGAAATATATAACTCAATATGCCAACCACACAAGTCATAAACTCGTTGTGCGAAATAGCATAGATAGCCAACCCGCTCACTTCCACCCCGAAAGAGGTTAAAGCGAACCCCCCTTACTCCGGCAGCATCGAGTTTTAATAGTTCACCATCAGAAATATCATGTGGAACCTGCGTAACCCCGACAAAATTATTAGATCTTGAGTTTAGTAAGGCAAGCGCCGAAAGTAGATAGCTCTGATCAAAAGCCTGAAAAGAGCCTGAAACAACGACACCACTCTTGATATTAAGCAGTGAGACACGTTCAAGATATTGTTCTACATCAAAGTCATCTGGTAAGAAGCCGTGATTAGAAACTAAGGGAAATCGACTATCAATTATATGAAAATGAGCATCAAAAACTGACAACTAAGCACTCCCAATGTAAAGGACGGCTCTTATGATACAGAACATCACCAATGGATCGAAGTTGCCTTAGAAAAATAGATAAACCAAACCAAGCTTTAGCTCATCAAGCACTTATCAAGTTCAGCTAATAAAAAGAAAAGAAATCAGTGCGGTGGGTTTAGCAGAGCTAAACTCTCACCGCACAAATTAGATATAAAGCTTAAATTTTAAGCTTTATTCTCAGTTTCTTTAGACTTAACACGAATGTGAAGTTCACGAAGCTGCTTATTATCAACTTCGCCAGGAGCCTGAGTTAACACACAGGTTGCACTTTGTGTTTTAGGGAAGGCAATCACTTCACGAATAGACTTAGCGCCAGTCATTAACATCACTAGACGATCCAAACCAAAGGCCAAACCACCATGAGGAGGACAACCATATTTTAGGGCGTCTAATAGGAAACCAAACTTATTTTGGGCTTCTTCGTCATCGATACCAAGAATCTCGAAAACAGTTTTTTGCATGGTGCCGTCATGAATACGAATTGAGCCACCGCCTAATTCACAACCATTCAAGACCATATCATAAGCTCTTGACAAAGCGGTTGCCGGATCTTGCTTCAACTCTTCAGGTGAGCACGATGGAGCAGTAAATGGATGGTGAATAGCTGTTAAACCACCGTCATCTAACTCCTCAAACATTGGGAAGTCCACTACCCACATTGGCGCCCACTCACAAGTATAAAGATCAAGGTCCTCACCGATCTTGCATCGAAGTGCACCAAGCGCTTCGTTGACAATTTTCTCTTTGTCAGCACCAAAGAAGACGATATCGCCATTTTTAGCACCCACCTTTTCCATAATGGATAGGGCAACATCTTCACCCAAGAACTTAACAATTGGTGATTGTAGGCCTTCAGCGCCTTTTTCAAGTTCGTTAACCTTGATCCAGGCCAAGCCTTTCGCGCCGTAAATACCAACGAACTCAGTGTATGCATCAATTTGCTTACGAGATAATGATGCACCGCCATCGACCTTAAGCGCAGCAACACGGCCTTTAGGGTCTTTTGCAGGCCCAGCAAATACTTTAAATTCTACAGTTGCCATTAAGTCAGCAACATCCACAATCTCTAAGGGAATACGTAGATCCGGTTTGTCACTACCATAACGGCTCATTGCCTCGGCGTAACTCATTTGCGGGAAGTTACCAAGCTCGACATCAAGCAAATCTTTGAACATTGAGCCAACTAAAGACTCCATCATGCCCATCAATTGATCTTCTTCAATATAAGAACACTCGACATCTACCTGCGTAAACTCAGGCTGACGATCAGCACGAAGGTCTTCGTCACGGAAGCACTTAGCAATCTGGTAGTAACGATCAACACCCGACACCATTAGTAGCTGCTTAAATAACTGCGGCGACTGCGGCAATGCAAAAAAGTTACCTTGATGAGTACGGCTAGGAACCAAATAGTCTCGCGCACCTTCTGGTGTAGCTCGTGTAAGAATAGGCGTTTCAACATCCATAAAGTCCAACTTATCCAAAAAGTTACGGATATAGTTAGTTACCTTAGAGCGGAACACAAGCTTGTTAAGCATCTCTGGACGACGCAGATCCATAAAACGGTACTTTAGGCGAGTGTCTTCGCCTACATCCACGTAACCATCTAGCGGGAATGGTGGTGTCTCAGCTTCATTCAATATCGTTAATTCTTTACCCAGTATTTCAATCTTACCAGTGGGCATATTTTCATTAACGGTGCCTTCTGGGCGAGCACGAACAAGGCCTTTTATCTGCAGTACCCATTCACTTCTTGCTCTATCAGCTAACGCAAAAGCCTGCTCGGTATCTGGATCTATAACAACTTGAGCCATACCTTCACGATCGCGCATATCTAGAAATATAACACCCCCATGGTCACGACGACGGTGAACCCAACCGCAGAGAGTCACTTCTTGACCGATATTATCTTCATTAACCGAACCGCAATAATGGCTTCGCATAAACTATTCTCACTTAATTCTAAATACTGATTAATTGTTAATTATCTTTGTTAAATCGCTACTTTATCAGGCTGCTGAAGAGCTTTCACTGCCTTTAGATTTAGAGCTATTCTCATTCTTTGAGTTGCACAGGTTTTTCTTATTTCCTGTTTTAAAATCTGTCTCATACCAACCTGACCCTGATAACCTAAAACCAGCAGCGGATATACGCTTTGAAAAAGTACTTTCGCTACACTCAGGACAATCAGTTAATGGCTTATCACTCATTTTCTGTAAGACATCTTTTTCAAAACCACAAGATTTACACACATATTCATAAATCGGCATTATTCATTACCACCTATATAAATCTTTCTTTACATACTTATTTAAAACATGACATCTAAATCACATAACAGCCATGACTAAGCAAAATCGGCGCACAGTATATACAATCTAAATATTAAAATCAGCGCTATAAAACCCAAAAAACCCCGACAGACTACGCGCTCAGGGTTCATTTTGAATAACAAATCGTTAAAGGCTAACACCTAACAATTACATAATTTGTTGTAAGATCCATATCCGCACAATAAAAAGCACACACAAAACGATATTCACCTAAGCAAGCCAATCCTATAACAAACAAAGCCGCCCTTCTGGGCGGCCTTATAAAGCTAGAGATAGAATAAGAAGCGAGCTTTTCCTCACTCCTTGCTATTCATTTAATTAGACTGAAAATAGATGGGCTTCAGAACCGTCTCCTTTGGTGCGCCGAGCTTAACTTCACCATCT
>NZ_LWGG01000734.1:0-12962 GCF_001635365.1 Oleiphilus sp. HI0128
CCTTCAAGCTTAAAGATGCCCGCTTGCTGAACTTCAACAATGTAAGCCGTCATACCTTCGACTGAAACGGTAAAAGTAGCTGAAACAACTACTTCATAGTGATCTTCACCTAAACCAGCATTTTTAGTATTGAGATCCATTTTCACTTCTGGCTTCCATTGTTTCTGGAAAACCATGGGTGAGTTCGGTGACTCAAAGGAAATATCTTTTACATAGATGCGCTGTAGGGCAAAGTTGACTTGTGGCTGCTGTTCCTCTTGAGCGCCAACTTCAGGCGTTTCATTCTCTGACATGATGGATCCTAATTCTTGATAATTTGATAACAGCTCGTAAAACTTAAGCTGACGAGCCAAAAGTTAAATACTAGGCGGTGCTAGTTAAAAATGCGAGCCTATCAAGCTCTTTTTTTAGTTTTTGCGATAGGAATAACCTTATAAGCTATAAGGTCTCCAATAAAGCGTCTAGCTCACCCTTTGCCTCTAAAGCAAATAAGTCGTCACAGCCACCTACGTGAGTTGTTCCAATCCAGATTTGTGGCACTGTATGCTGGCCAGATTCTTTCATCATCTTTTGCCTGATAGATGGATCTGCATCCACTAGAATTTCATCAAAGTTTACTTTCTTTTTTTGAAGAAGCGCTTTAGCACGAAAGCAAAACGGGCAGAATTTTGAAGAATACATTACGACCATTTTATTGACTCTTAGCTATTGTGTTTATTTACGAACCAGAGGCATATTGCTATTTTTCCACTCAGCAATACCACCACTCATACGGCAGACATTCTCAAAACCTTCTGCCTGCAAAGTCTTACCCGCCATTCCAGAGTGCTGACCCATTTTATCTACCAGGATAATTTGCTTATCCTTATATTTTTCCAGCTCAGTCGATCGCTCTTTCAAGTTTGCAAAAGGAATATGCAAGGCACCTGTAATTTTACCTTCAGAGAAGTCTTTCTTGTCACGTAAGTCAACGATCACAGCCTGATCTTTATTTAGTAAAAGCGTCGCCTCTTGAGGACTAACGGCTCTTCCAGAACGCGATCTCTCGGTAAACCATAGTGCAGCCAACAACGCGACAAACAAACCTGAAAGCTCAATATGATTACCAATAAATTCAAATAAACGATCCATTACTCAGTCCACAACAGTAAAACCGGCTAAATTGCCAGATAAAGTAGAAGCTCTGCCCTGAGTAGCGCCAGTAAATCTTGTTTCACTCGCTCTACTCCATAGCCTCACGCAAAAGGAGTCGCATTATACACACGCCCCTCCTGGCACCTCAATAGCTAGAACCTAATGCAGCGAGAACAACTAAACAACGACACACTAATTAATTCTGACACTCTAGGTCGCCAACCGTCCAAAATAACGGTAAAATCCGCGTCACTATTGGAACCTTGTATGAGAGTAATTTCACGAGGTTCACTGCGCGCCGTTTAAAACTTTACATTAGGTAGTACGTTAATATGGGTAAACAGACCACCGCACTAATCATTCTCGATGGCTGGGGCCACCGTGAAGAAACCGATGCAAATGCTATTCGTCAAGCCAGCACACCTTTTTGGGATAAAATTTGGCAAGAGCGTCCTCATAGCCTGATTCAAACCTCTGGCATGGCCGTGGGCCTACCTGATGGGCAAATGGGAAATTCTGAAGTGGGTCATATGAACCTCGGTGCCGGAAGAATCGTCTACCAAAACTACACCCGTATCACCAAGGATATTGACGAAGGAACATTCGAAAATAACGAAGCCATCTGCAAAGCTATAAACAGCGCAGTAGAAAGCGGCAAAGCAATCCATCTTATGGGGTTAATGTCTCCGGGTGGTGTTCACAGTCATATCGACCACATCCAGGCAGCCATTAAAGTAGCGGCAACAAAAGGCGCCAAAGAAGTTTACGTTCACGCATTCCTCGATGGCCGAGATACACCTCCGCGCAGTGCACAGCCCTCTCTAGAAGCTGTGGAAAAGCAACTTTCTGATCTAGGTATTGGTAGAATCGCTAGCATGGTCGGCCGTTACTACGCGATGGATAGAGATAATCGCTGGGATCGTGTAAAACTAGCTTATGACCTTTTAACTGAAGGACAGTCTGATTATCGTTACGAAACGCCTACTCAAGCACTTGAAGCGGCATATCAGCGTGACGAAAACGACGAGTTTGTTTCAGCCACAGCCATTGGAGATGCGAACTCTGGCCAGATCAATGACGGCGATGCGGTTATCTTTATGAACTTCCGAGCAGACAGAGCACGCGAATTAACCCGAAGCTTTGTTGATACAAATTTCGAAGGTTTTGAGAAATCCAAGGCACCTAAGCTTGCCGACTTTGTCATGCTAACGGAATATTCTGCAGACATTGCAACTAGCTGTGCCTACCCTCCAATGGACCTACCCAATTGCTTGGGTGAATACATGGAGACGCTGGATAAAACCCAACTTCGAATTGCTGAAACCGAAAAATATGCCCACGTCACCTTTTTCTTCAGTGGTGGCCGGGAAGCATTATTTAAAGGCGAAACTCGCGAACTCATCCCTTCTCCAGATGTAGCAACCTACGACCTAAAACCTGAAATGAGCGCTCCTGAAGTTACTGACAAGCTGGTCGAAGCGATTAAGAGTCAAGAATATGATTTGATTGTCTGCAACTTTGCTAACGGCGATATGGTTGGCCACACAGGAAAACTCGAAGCCGCTGTCAAAGCAGCAGAATGCCTCGATAGCTGCCTGGAACGTGTGGCAACCGCACTTGAAGAAAGTAAGGCCCAATGTTTGATTACCGCAGACCATGGTAACGCAGAGCAAATGCTTGATCCCAATTCAGGACAGGCACACACCGCTCACACCACATTGCCCGTACCACTGATATATTTAGGTGATAAAGACATTTCACTCAAAGACGGTGGTAAATTAAGCGATATCGCACCCTCCTTGCTCGATTTGATGTCTATCGATATCCCTTCAGAAATGACGGGAATGTCACTAATCGGAAAATAGTCTGCAATAGCCTCAGTGTATAATAATCAATCCTTTAAGAAGAGCACTAGAGTATTCTTATGCTCTTCGTGGATTGTAGGAACCCTCTAATGTCTTGGTCGATTAACTTAATATGCATGCTAGTATTAATTATCAACATGCTCTCAAGGCTCCTCACTAATCGATGAAATACCTTCTGCTTACATTCTGTTTGTTAGCTTCACTCGTAGCAAACCCAAGTCTTGCAGAAGTTTCTCAAGAACACTCTGAGCGTGAACTCGCTCAACTTAAATCCAGCATCACCAAAATCAATCGCTGGCTGAATCGCGCTAATACTGAAAAAACCGGGCTTTCAAAAGCACTGGAGAAGCAAGAAAAAGCTATCAGCAAGCTAAGCAAGTCAATTCGTACCAGCAAAGCAAATATAACGAAGCAAACCAAAGAGCTTAAAAAGCTGGAAAAAGACCACTCTCAACAAACAAAGGCGCTAAAAAAACAGCAGTCGTTCTTAATAAAGCAATTACAACGTGCGTACCTGCACGGGGAACAATCTCAAACCAAACTTCTTTTAAACTCTAATAACCCCCAGGAACTTGCTAAGGATATGCGTTTCTTTGCCTATATTAATGAAGCGCGTAGTGAAAAAATTTCCGAGGTACAAGACATTCTTAACATCATAAAAAATACCGAGAAAAAAATACTTGTTAAGAAAAATAAACTGCACGAACAGCATAAGCTTCAACAACAACAGCGCTTAGAGCTGAAAAAAGAACAAGCAGCTCGTAAACAGGTACTCGCAAAACTCAAGGCCAATATAAAAAATAACACGCAGCGTCTTGAAAAAATGCGCAAAGACCAAGCGCGCCTAGAGAAGCTTCTGAACGAATTAGAGCAAGCCATTGCCAACATCCCCCTCCCTGACGACGCCGCTCCGTTTAGCAAACAAAAAACCAAGCTTCCGTGGCCTGCGAAAGGTAAAGTCATTGGGCGCTTTGGTAGTCGAATTGCTCAGGGTAAGCTAAAGCTCAATGGCATTCATATTGAGACAAAAAACAACCAGGAAGTTCAAGCCATCCATTCTGGAAGAGTTATATTTTCTAACTGGATACGTGGCTTTGGTTTGCTCATTATTATCGATCATGGTAATAATTACATGAGTTTGTACGGTAACAATAAGAGCCTTGCAAAAGATACCGGAGACTGGGTTAGAGCAGGTGAAGTTCTCGCCTATGCAGGGCAAAGTAATGCAAAAAGTGAAACAGGGCTATACTTTGAAATTAGAAAAGACGGAAAGCCTTTAAATCCTAGCCGATGGCTACGAAAATAAATTCTTCAGGACCCACTTAATGAAATTAGTTTCTCGTTCCTTACCTTTAATGACATCACGCCGCAAACGCATCTGCACTTACAGCGCTATTCTGGCTGGGTGCTTATCTTTCAGTCAGCCCGCACTTTCCCAGCAAACTGAAAGTGCTGGTATACAAGATACTAATTTAGCTTCGGAACAAGCGACTGCCCCCTTACCTTTAAATGAGCTGCGAAAGTTTACCAATGTATTTGGCAAAATTAAGAATGCCTACGTCGAAGAAATAGATGACGCTACCCTGCTAAAATATGCGATTCGTGGCATGTTGTCAGGGCTTGACCCACACTCAGCTTATCTTGAGCCAAGCGCATTTTCAGACCTGCAAGAGAACACTTCAGGCACATTTGGCGGCTTGGGTATAGAGGTAGGTATGGAGAATGGCTTTGTAAAAGTTATTGCGCCGATTGATGATACCCCCGCTCAGAAAGCAGGCATTGAGGCTGGCGATTTAATTATCAAATTAGATGAAACACCCGTAAAAGGAATGAGTCTTGATCAAGCTGTTGACACGATGCGTGGTGAAGCGGGTGAGCCGATTACATTGACCATCGTCCGTGAAGGCGAGCGCGAGCCATTAGAAATAAAAGTCGTACGTGACATTATTCAAGTAACCAGCGTCAAAACGCTAGTACTTGATGAGCAGTACGGCTACATCCGTATCACTCAATTTCAGGCACAAACTGGTAGCGACTTCGCCAAAGGCCTTAAAAAGCTTCAAGATGAAACTGAAGAACTTGCAGGCTTAGTTATTGACTTAAGAAACAACCCTGGAGGCGTACTTCGTGCTTCAGTAGAAGTTGCCGACCAGTTGATTGAAGAAGGTCTCATCGTTTATACAAAAGGCCGTGCTAGCGAAGCCGATTTAAGCTTTAACGCGACACCTGGTGACGATGCTAATGGCATACCCATTATCGTTCTTATTGATGGAGGCTCCGCATCAGCTTCTGAAATCTTGGCCGGAGCACTTCAAGATCACAATCGGGCAGTCATAATGGGAACACAGAGCTTCGGCAAAGGCTCTGTACAGAACGTCATGGCTCTTGATGCTGAATATGGGCTTAAGCTAACAACGGCCCGCTACTATACCCCTAATGGCCGCTCGATTCAGGCGCAAGGTATCGAGCCCGATATAGAAGTTAACCGAGCCAAGTTGAGTGAAGAAAAAACCAAAGCCTTTTATCGAGAGTCTGATCTAGCCGGTCACTTAAGTAACGGCAACCAAAATAAGAATGAATCCAGCAAAGAAGAAAGCGAAGACTCAGAAGTTTCTCGTCAACAATCCATGCTGGAAAAAGACTTCCAGCTTCAGGAAGCTTTAAGTTTGCTAAAGGCTTTGGATATTCTAAAAGTTAAGCAAAAGAACTCTTCCGTCAAAACACCAGAGAGCCAAACTGAGGCTGAAAACCTAGCTGAAGAAGGCACGCCACAAGGTGAGTAACTATCTCCTCAAGCTCAGTACAGTAGTCACCTTTATCCTGACTACTGTCGTGCTTGCTTTTCCCGTTGCTGCAGAACTAAAGCAGCAACCGACCATCGCGATCGTCATTGACGATATGGGGAATCACCTGGAGAACGGCTCCCGATTAATTGACCTACCCTACCCCCTTACTTTGTCTTTTCTACCAGAAAGACGCCATACACGAGCCCTAATCGAAAGAGCTAAAGAGAATGGCAAGGAAATCATGCTCCACTCGCCCATGCAAAATAAGCTTGGGATTAAGCTCGGTAAGGGCGGTTTAACCGAAAGCATGAGTGAGATGCAAATTAAGCAAACCTTGCGAAAAAGCTTTATCTCGATTCCGCATATGGTAGGCCTGAATAACCATATGGGCAGTCAGTTGACAACTCAAAACAAGGTTATGGAGTGGGTAATGGAAACGGTTAAACAGCACCCCTTCTTTTTCTTGGATAGTCGCACCTCTGCCAACTCGGTTGCCGCCAAAATTGCCGCAGCGCACCAAATCCCTAACATAAGCCGGGATGTTTTTCTTGACCATTTTCAAACCCGAAAATTTGTTCAAGCTCAGTTTATCAAGCTAGTCGAACTAGCAAAGAAGAATGGCACAGCCATAGCAATCGCCCACCCTCACAAAGTCACAGTTGAATACTTGAGCTGGGCTCTGACAAAGCTTGACGAAAAAGGTATCAGTATCGCTTCTGCTAGCGCTATCTGGCAAATACAAAACCCTGGACAGAGCATGCAAAACATCTTTGCTGCAAGAAACAAAGTTCCTCGACTAGCACAAAGTAAATCATCCACGTCAGACACCTTAAAGCACGCAAACTACAGCCCGCAAAGAATTCCGCAAGAATATCAAGACACCCTATAAATTCTTCCTACCGATCCATAAACAGTTATTTTTCGTGATAATTAATTTAGTCGATCTTTACTGGTCAGATTTTCTATCAGGTCTATACTAAATATGCGCGGTGCCTCCGCACTTTCAAGGATTATAGCGAACACATTTCAAACCCGAGGTTTATCACCATGTCCGGCAAAAATATAGACAGCTTATTTCACGACGGCACTCTTGCTGCGATTACCTTTATGACGGCTGACGCCGCATTTGCCATCCCTCTGGAACAAGTACTTTATATTGAGAAAGACGTGAAAAGAAACCTTCAGGTAAATGAGCTTGATGAGTTTAATCACGAAGTGATTACCTTCCAGAACAACACTGTTCAGCTGTACGATTTTAATCAGCTTATTGGTTCTGAAAATCACCAGACCCTAATGAACAACCTGGTTGCCAAACTGAACGAAATGGAGCAGCAACATAGAGATTGGCTTGATGCACTAGAGTCATCACTTAAAAACAACACGCCCTTTACTAAAGCGCTTGACCCTAACAAATGCGCTTTTGGCATGTGGTACAACCAGTTCGAAACAGATATTGAAGAGCTTAAAGAAGCCCTCCTGCGCTTTGATGAACCCCATAAAAAGTTACACGGTTTAGCTGAAACCTTACTCAACTTAAATCAGACTGATCACGACGAAGCAATGAAGATTCTGAACACCGAAAGACAAACCACGCTATCAGAATTGATCCACCTGTTCCATTTAACCAAAGAGCGAGCCTTATCGAGCATCCGTCCTATCATTCTTTTTGTAGAGCGCACTGGCGGCAAAGTAACAGCCTTACGTCTTGATAATATCAACGACATCGTCACCTTTAACAAAAAAGTATTTTGTCGAGATGACTCTGCAGATGGAATCATGAGAAGTAAAAATGATGACTTTGTGGTGGAAGGCTTTCTTAGAGACGGTAACGAAGCACCATTAATGCTGATCAACTGCCAGCCTGAGAGCAAGTCTGAATCTAATCAGGTTGCATAGAATTTAAAAAGCTTTGTAGGCAGCGCCTTCCACGGCTCGCATGAGGGCTAGCACGAAATTGATCGTGCGCCTGAACCCTCTGCCTACAATAGACAACTTTCTCGCGCTTAAGACCTACAGGCGCATTTCAATACCACAATCGGCCATATGTGCCTTGGCTTCTTGAACGCTGTACTCTCCAAAATGAAAAATACTTGCTGCCAGAACAGCATCGGCGCCACCTTCCAAAACTCCATCTGCCAAGTGCTGTAAATTCCCCACACCGCCAGATGCTATAACCGGAATAGACACAGCATCGGTAATCGCCCTAGTGACGCCTAAGTCGAAGCCGTTTTTCATACCGTCCTGATCCATACTGGTTAGTAATATTTCACCAGCACCGTAATCAGCCATTTTCTTGGCCCATTCGATTGCATCCAAGCCTGTAGGCTTACGACCACCATGAGTAAAGATTTCCCATCGACCTTCTTCACCCTCTGCACTCACCTTCTTCGCATCAATTGCGACGACAATACATTGGCTGCCAAATTTCTCGGCAGCTTCACGAACAAACTCTGGGTTAAATACTGCCGCTGTATTGATCGCAACCTTATCCGCGCCGGCATTCAACATACAGCGGATATCTTCAACTTTTCGGATTCCACCACCAACCGTTAGCGGAATAAACACTTCACTCGCCATTTTTTCAACAGTATGAACCATTGTGTCACGGCCTTGGTGACTCGCTGTGATGTCCAAAAAGGTGATTTCATCAGCCCCTTGCTCATCATACTTTTTGGCAACTTCTACCGGGTCACCTGCGTCACGGATATCAACAAACTGTACGCCCTTTACAACGCGCCCTTCATCAACATCCAAACAGGGAATAATTCTTTTAGCCAAGCCCATTAACTAGCTCTCCACTTATAATTTCAATCTTCACAATAGTCTTGAGCCTCTTTAAGGCTTAAGGCTTTTTCATCCAAAGCTCGTGAAACCAATACGGTTTCGATACCCACTTCAGACTCGGAATACAATGCACGAATATCATCCATATCTGCTACCCCGCCAGTCACCCACAATGGTACGCGAGAGACTTCAGCAAGCTTAATAGCCTCGTCGAGATTAACACCCTGACAGCTCCCTATACGCCCAAGGTCTCGATAAACCAGAGCAGAAATATCAGCAGCACTTAATTGCTGCGCCCAGGTTTCGGCAGTAACTGGTGACGTTTTCTGGCAACCATGTGTACACACCTGACCCTCTAGCAGTGACAGGCTCACCGTAATGCGCTCAGGAAAGCGCTTACACATTTCAGCAATAAACGCAGGATCTTCTATAGCTTTAGTTCCTAAGGTCACTGTTCTAATACCAGACTTCAGGTAATGCTCAACTTCAGATTCACTACGAATTCCACCTTCAACATGTAAATTTAGATTTGGAAAACGCTGAGCGATCGAAACGATCATTTCTGCATGAGCCGTCCGCCCCTGAATTGCACCATCTACGTCAAACACATAAAGGTCCTGCACACCGGCATCCATCCAACGCCCGGCAAGGTCTGTCGCATCATCGGAGTAAACTTTGGTCTGATCAAGGTGATGACCAGACACATGCACACATTTAGCCTGCATTAGGTTAATTGAGGGTAGGATATTCATCGCTTGACTAGTACCTTCTATTTTCCAGACCAGTTCGCAAAATTCTTGAGTAGCTGTAAACCTGCATGCTGGCTCTTTTCAGGGTGAAACTGAACTGCAAAAATGCTATCTCGGCTAAGTGCCGCAGCGATAGACTTCCCGTATTGGGCCGAACCTGCCAAGTATTGATGATCAGCCGCTACGTAATAGCTATGGACAAAGTAAAAACGCGAGGCATCTGAGATCTTATGCCACATAGGGTGATCACCATTCTGCACCACCTGATTCCACCCCATATGCGGTACTTTCAAACGAACCTTCTCGCCCTTATCGTTCTCTTCATACAAGCTTTCGCCAAAATGCAAAACATCGCCTGGGAAGGCACCGATACAATCAACGCCTCCATTCTCCTGGCTATGTTGAAGCAAAGCTTGCATGCCAACACAAATACCCAAAAAAGGTCTGTCCTTGGAAACTTCCATGCTTAAGCTATCAAAGCCCAAACGCTTAATTTCAGCCATGCAATCGCGCATAGCGCCTACACCAGGCAAAACAACCTTATCTGATGCACGAATCGTATCCGCATCCGAAGTTACAAGGACTTTTGCATCAGGCGCTACGTGTTCAAATGCCTTCGAAACCGAATGCAAATTGCCCATACCATAATCAATAATGGCAATTGTCGTCATTTTTTCTCACTCGTAAAAAGCAACTGACCTCAAAAGAGGCCAGTATTATTTATTAACTGTCGTACAACTTGAAACCGGTTCTATAAAGAACCTTTAGTAGACGGCATTTTTCCTTCCATTCGCTCATCAAGTTCCAAAGCCATGCGAAGCGCGCGGCCAAAAGCTTTGAATACCGTTTCGATCTGATGATGAGCATTTTTACCCTTCAGATTATCGATGTGCAAAGTTACATTGGCGTGATTTACAAAACCTTGAAAAAACTCATAAAACAGCTCTGTATCGAAGCGGCCGACACTTCCTCTGGTAAAAGGAATATCGTATTCCAAGCCAGGACGGCCAGAGAAGTCGATAACAACACGCGACAATGCCTCATCTAGAGGAACATAGGCATGGCCATAACGACGAATGCCTTTCTTATCGCCCACAGCTTTAGAGAATGCCTGGCCTAGTGTAATACCCAAATCTTCAACGGTATGGTGATCGTCTATGTGCAAGTCGCCTTTACAGTGCGCATCGATATCAATCATGCCATGACGACAAATCTGATCCATCATATGCTCTAAAAAAGGCACGCCAGTATCAAATTTAGCCTCACCCGTTCCATCAAGATTCACAGAAACTTTTATCTGTGTTTCCAGAGTATTACGTTCTACTTGGGCTTTTCTCTCAGCCATTTACTTCTCCGAAAATAAAATAATAAATAGATAAATTAGATAGCCTTATTTATCCACAGCACAAAAGGTCTAAGCCAATGCGCCTTTCAGGTTGTCGATATACTCATCAACCATTGCACTAAATTCATGCTTAACAACCGGGCTAATTGCTAACTTAAGCAGGCCTGGTAAAGGCAAAGTCAATTGCGCAGAAGTCGTTAATTTCAAGTTAGTTACGCCGTCACCTTCGGTTATTTCCCACTTACCTGATACAACGCCATTACCCTCACCCTTAACAGGAGTCCAAGTAACTTCACATGCGGCTTCGTCAGCAGAATACTTACAGGCATAAACAGTCTGGATTGCATGATCACCCAAGCCTACCTTTTCCATTTCCCAAAGAAAGGTATTGTCACCTTGATCGGTTAGTGCTTCAACTTTTGGGAAGTGGGCGCCTGAAGCGGGCACATCCGCCAACAATGCAAAAGCAGTGCTTGCATCGGCTTTAACGGTAAACTCGCGATCAATATCAATACTTACTTTAACGGTCATTTCCTACCTCACTATTATTATCACTGGTGGTTTTCTCAGGGTGTATTTCTGTGCGGGCAAGCCTATTAATGAGCGTTCCGATTAGAAATTCGAAAAGCTTCAATGACATAATCCTGCAGACCAGCAATAATAAACACTTCAAAGATAAAAAGCCACGATACCTTGAACAAGAAACCGACTCATTAAGGGCCATATACAGCAATGAACAAATTTCTTAAATTCAGCTTACTTTTGGTTATCGGACTGCCCTTATTAGCAGTGCTAGGTATCGCGCTGTTCATTCAGTTTCAAGATGCAAATCGCTTCAAACCTACGATTGAGCAGCAAGCTATAGAACAAGCCGGAATAAACTTATCGATAGACGGGTCCCTAACCTGGTCTTTGTACCCACTCGGCATTGATATCAACGATATGCAAATCAGTGATCAGCATGGACAAGCGTTTGCATCTATTAAGAGAATACTGGCGCAGGTAGACCTATTTTCTTTACTCAAGGGTTCACCCAGCGTTCACACCCTGCTTCTCGATAGTGCAAAAATATCGCTATTTGAAGACGAGCAAGGAAAAGCCAATTGGCTTAATATTCTACCAACACAAGAAACAGCGGCACTGGAAAAAGACACCTCGGAAACGAAAGCAAAAGATTCAAATCAAGACTCAAAAAACCAGAAGACTTCTGAGCTTTCGTTTTTACTCAGCCAGCTAAGCATATCTAACCTAAACATTGCTTATACATCAGAGCTCAAAAACCAAAGCATTAAACTTTCACCTGCGAGTATTAAGGTTTCAAACATAGCACCAAACAAAGATGTACCCTTCGACATAGACTTCACCTTCGAAGACACCATAGAAAAACTAACACTCAATTCTAATATTATTGGCCTTATCGAGTTTTCACCTGACTTTTCAAAAATTACGGTAAAAGAACTCAAGAGTAATTTTGAAGCGAATGGCGCCTTCTCTCAGTTCGAAGTAATTAATGCAAGTCTCGACAGCAAATTCACTGTGAACACCAGTAAAGAAGAAATAGTGGTTGAGGAGCTTTTCCTCATACTCGAGGAACTCAAGCTTGATAGTCAGTTAAGCCTTACAAACTACTTAGAATCACCTCACCTTCAAGGGCAAGTCCAAGTCAACAAGTTCAACCCCAAGATTCTAGCCGAGAGATTTGGAATTGCATTACCCACCTTATCTTCACCTGAAGCGCTAAACGCATTTAGCCTTTCGAGTAAGCTCGAATTTAAAGACCAGGCTCTATACTTTCAACAAATCAACACACAAGTAGATAAGAGTTCATGGCAAGGAGACCTTACATTCAATAGCAGTAATCAAGCGTTTGCACTTAGCCTTGTCGGTGACTCAGTTAATATCGATAATTATTTACCCGCCGAAGAGGAAAATAACAACACCCAAGCAAGCGCCAACGATGAAGCACCAACGAACAACCAAACCAACTCAGAGCTTCTGCCACTAGAAACACTGAGACAGCTCGATCTAGACATATCTTTAAAACAACAAAGCTTAATTGCAAACAAAGTCCTGATCGAAAATCTTAATGTCGAATTAGCCGCAAAGAACGGAATCGTCAGCGTAACAAACCTGTCTGCGAAGTCTCATGAAGGCATACTAAACACGAGCGCAAAAATAGATGCGCGTAGCAACAAACCTACTTGGCAAGCCGATACAAAGATATCAAACCTTAACTTAGGCACTCTGATTCAAGCGCTGGAAATTCAAAATGCCGAGGACAGCGCTAGCCTCAGTGGCA
>NZ_LWGG01000735.1:0-4314 GCF_001635365.1 Oleiphilus sp. HI0128
GTGGCCCTTGATTATTGCCGCCTTTATTCCCTCGATTATTAGAACCCCAAGGGTCGTTATCATTACGATTACCACCCGGCTCATTCCAGGCCATAGAAGACTCCGTTACATTTTTTAGATTAGTTTCATGAAAGATTCTTACGAATCAAAGTATTGTGACTTAATTGCCCACAAGTGTGGTTAATGAGGGCAAAGTCTTAGTTTACAAGAGGCACATAGTATTGTGCTTGGAGACGGACAGCAAGCGGTTTTTATGGTGGGCGTTTATCAGACATAAAAATGGGCAAGCTTATGCTTCCCCATTAAGGATTTAGATCTAACTATTAAATAAGAAACCTAGTGAAGGAAAGAGATAAAACGTTCTTCAATCACCCCATCTGCGCGTGTTACAGCGACTTTTAATGTACCGAAGCTAGTAGCAGGGTCATCATCTGCCTCTACTATAATCATGTTAGTAAACGGAATCGGATTACCGTCAGAATCTACTGGACACTGATTAGGAATTACAATATTTTGGCCCGTTACAATCTCACCATCCTCAACACTTACTGCTACAGTAGTGCCATTTGCAGGCATTAGCCCTTTACCATCAGTAATTGTAACTAGAACTCCTGCGGCGCCCGCTGAAGCATCCAGAACCCCACCACCTAAGTTATCAGAAATTACGACATCATCTTCAGACATACAGATCGTAGCTACACGTCTTACATCGACTAGCGACTCACAATGATACGGAGAATTAGGGTCATCAGGATCCGAAGGTTCTTCAGCTGCCTCAGTACAACTTGCCCCCTGATAAAATCCCGGATTAGTCTTAGTGTCGTATACCTGATTATTGTTAAAATCTGAGTAGAACTCATTATCATCACGCACACCATTATAGTTAACATCGATATAAGCTTCGTCCAGTTCGACATCTATGACTTCACCTAAATCATATTGACCATTCAAGTTCGCATCAATAAATGACTCCTCTCCAGTCGTACGTGCCATAATATGCACTAAACCGTTATCGGGACGCGGATTCGAACTTGTCCAATCAACTGAACAAAAGCCACTATCTAATTCACAGGAACCCACTATCTGACCACCGGTTGTCACAAAAGAAACCTGAGTACCATCTCTAGCCTCATTATTAAAGCGGTCACCTGCGCGCACAGTCATTCGAGAAGTTGTTCCAGAAATATCCCAACCACGAGGGTTAAAGGTCTCTACAGATAAAGTAAAGCTGTCTTGGTCAGGAAGTCCACCCAGAACGGCAATTGAATCAGATGTCGTAGTTGTCGTTGCAGTTGAACCATCCTCATACTCAACAGTTACCGTTGCAATGATTGCCACACTAATGTTAACGCCACCAGCAGTAAGCTGTACTGAAGTATTACCCTCTTCATCCGTTACCGAAGAATAAGTCGATAAGCCATTAGGGAAAGTAATCCCCCCCACATTCGTTGACAGAGAATATTCAATTGTTTCACCTGCCATCGGCTCGCCCGTCGCATCGTTCAAACTGAAGGTAACGGTTGTAACCTCTGGGTGAGCACTTGAGCCACTGCCTTTCAACGCGATGGTTGAAGGATCAGCCGATACAAAAGCTAATTCACCTAGTATTTGCTCTGCTACGTTAATATTTGCTGTAGCTGAGGTCCCATCACTTAGTGTAGCGGTAATGACATCAGGCCCTTCACAGGTATTCGCAGTATACGTTGCAACCGCGGTACCTGTCGTTGTATTAACCGAAGATGAAATATCCGACTTGCCTTGCTGCACACAATTTGAAGTAAAGCTAACCGACACGGAACTAGAGGTAAATAGAGTATTACCGTTGGTATCAACAATATTGACCGACACAACCGTGTCGCCACCATAGGTTAGATCAACACCGTCAGTTAGCGTTGTCATTTCACCCGATACAAAAGAATCGCCAGAACTTCTACCCAAACCTAAACTAGAGATATCAATTGTTACGGATGCAGTTGAGGTATTACCTTCATCATCAGTTGTCGTTGCTGTTATCGTATCCGAACCAGTACAAGATGTGGCAGTATAATTTACGGTCGCCACACCTGCAGAACTTAACGCTGACTCACCAATTGTCGCCAATCCTTGTGTCGCACAAGCTGAACTAAAGCTCACTGAGGTTGGCGTTGCTAATAATTCATTATCCCTACCTGCATTAACTACATTGACAGATATCGTCGTACTAGCACCGTAAGAAAGCACCTCACCGTCAGCCAAACCGGTTACCATTGCACCAGCATCAAAACTATTACCTGAACCAGAACCTAACCTCTCGTCCACGTCAGCAGTCGGTGATGTATCCGTCCCGGAATCGGTTTCAGTAGTTTCAGTACCACTTGAATCATCTGGGTTACCATTACCCACACCAAAACCGTCACTTCCGCTACATGCACTTAGCAAAAGCGCCATGCTCAGCGATAAAACCACTGATTTATTAAGAAACATATCTTATCCTCAATTTGGCAATGCCTAAAATATCAATATCTTACGATGAATTCCTAGAAAAGAAGTTCGCTATCCATAAAACATAGCACAGCTTTTTATTTTTAACAGAAGTACTTACATAACTTAGTGTAAGTTTTTTTGAGAAATGTAATTTTCTGACTTGACGCACATTTGGCTGCACGTTTTCAGTCAAATGCGTGACATTTTAGTGCCTTTTATCGGGCTGGATAGCTTGTGATTACAAGTTAGTGATATCTAAATCAGATTCATTAACTTCAGCTTGGCGAAGCAGTCTTTCGTAATCGAGGCGCTGTAAGCGAATCTCTAGAACTAGCCCGCCTTCTTCATCATAGCTTTCATCCTGCACGACCGATGCAGCATAAAACAAGGCTCTTAGTTTTCCACCTTTAGAAGGGTCAAGTTTAATTTTCTGATGAACTATTTCATCACCAAGAATTTCAATAATCGCTTGATTAAGCAGATCTACACCAGCACCCGTATAAGCAGACACCCATACTCGCTGCGGCACACCGTCTTCATCTCTATCTATTCTCGGCTCACGACCGTCTAATAGATCTAGCTTATTATAAACCTTTAAAGTCGGAACCTTATCCGCACCAATCTCCTTAAGAACATGCTCCACCTGCTCAATATTATCCATGCGACCTTCATCATGACAATCAATGACATGCAAAAGAAGCGTAGCGTTGCAGGTTTCTTCAAGCGTTGCCCGGAAGGCATCTACCAATTTATGCGGGAGATGTCTAATAAAACCAACGGTATCAACCAAAATAGCGTTGCCGATATCCGGCAGGTTCAACTTTCTTAAAGTCGGGTCCAAGGTTGCAAACAGCTGGTCGGCAGCATAAACATCCGCTTCAGTGACTCGATTGAATAAAGTAGATTTACCAGCATTGGTATAACCAACCAAGGATACTGTTGGTATTTCTGCACGGGTGCGTGCTCTACGACCTTGGTCACGCTGTTTACGAACTTTCTCCAGACGTGAGGTAATAGTCTTGATACGACCGCGAAGTAAACGTCTATCACTTTCTAACTGAGTCTCACCCGGCCCTCGTAAACCGATACCACCCTTTTGACGCTCCAAGTGGGTCCAGCCGCGAATCAATCTCGTCGACATATATTCTAACTGAGCAAGTTCGACCTGCAGCTTACCTTCGTGAGTTCTCGCCCGCTGAGCAAAGATATCCAAAATGATACCTGTACGGTCGATAATTCTACACTCCAGGGCCGCTTCAAGATTTCGCTGCTGACTTGGTGACAAAGCATGATTAAACAGCACAACATCTGCCTCACCATGCTCTAACTCGAACTGTATTTCTTCCAGCTTACCCTTACCAACAAAGTGCCGGGCATCCGGCTTATCTCTAGAGCCAGTAATGACTGCTAGCGTTTCAACCCCAGCAGAAGACACTAACTCCTTGAATTCATCAGGGTCTTCACGTTCTTTTTCAGAGTTAAAATCAATATGAACCAGTATAGCCAGCTCACCGGAGTCGGGACGGTCAAACACGTTTAATTACTACTCCGGCGGGCAAAAAAGCTAAGCGACGATAAAAGTCTGATAGTGGGGATAGAGTCAAGATAGACTATGACTCTTGTTCTTCAGGTGTTGCAACGCGAACATTACGTGCAGGTACAACCGTTGAAATAGCGTGCTTATACACCATTTGGCTAACAGTGTTTTTAAGTAAAATGACAAACTGGTCAAATGACTCAATCTGGCCTTGTAGCTTAATGCCGTTAACAAGAAATATTGAAACAGGAATTCGCTCTTTACGAAGTGCATTCAAATATGGATCTTGAAGAGAGTGACCCTTAGACATTTTA
>NZ_LWGG01000736.1:0-955 GCF_001635365.1 Oleiphilus sp. HI0128
TACGAAGTTCGTTTTCCGGGCGCCAGGCTTGGCCATTCAAATAGAGGCCTTGCTCTGTAATAGCCGAGTACATTCTGTCTTTTACCGGGTCATATACCACACCAATTAGAGATTTACCTGTTTTCGAAACCAGGGCGATTGATACAGAATAACCAGGTCTTGCTTGTGTAAAGGCTAGCGTTCCATCTATTGGGTCAATGCACCAAAAAGCTTCTTTTATCAGGCGTTGCTTGTCATCTTCTTGCTCCTCACTGAGTACTGCCAAGTTGTACTTTCTTACGCTGTCGTCCAAATGATCAAGAATTAGCTTCTCACAACGCAAGTCGACTTCGGTTAGTACTTGTGATGCTTCGCTTGAACCTGTCGATTTAGTTAGGATTTCAACTTTCTTATTGGCATAAGTCATTATGACAGCGCCTGCCAGTTGGGCTGCTTCTCGAGCGTATTGAGCGAGTTCCTTGAGATCAGTGGGGGAGAGTTTCATGCCTAACTCTCCTTAGCTTGATTTAGTTGCGAGATTACTTTGCGTGATTGCTGCTCACTGTAGGCGTTGACCTTCCAATGTTCAGGGCTCCAACCTTTAAGGAAGCGGTGAAAGTCGGCCCATGCCACTGAAAATAAAGGGCGCCAGGAGGCTTCAACCTTGCTAGGGTTTATATTGCTTTGGTGTTTGAGCAAAGCCTGTTTAAGTTGTTCAAAGTAGCTATCGAGTAGCTGATTTTCATAGCGCTGGCAGTCTTCTTCATGCAAACAGCTGCCAATAAAGTAGGCCAGATCTTTCATCCCGCAGCCTCCCCCTACGTATTGAAAGTCTACAGCTGCTACAGACTTGCCATCTTCAGAGAAGCAAAAGTTTGCCAACTTGGCGTCGCCATGTACGAAGGTTTGATAAGGGCTGCTTGCGAGTGCGAAGTCGATTCGTGAGGCAGCGCTCTTTAGTGCTTGATCTTCTAGT
>NZ_LWGG01000737.1:0-6688 GCF_001635365.1 Oleiphilus sp. HI0128
AGGTGTTAAAGTGCCAGGATCGCAGAGTTGGTCTATGCAGCATTCGTTAGAGCGAATCAATGAAGAAGGCGCTGGCGCCTTAGTAGTTTTAGGTGGCCCGGCTGTTGACTTGGAAGAACGCTTGGCAGGATTTTTTGTGAACAAGCCAGCACCTTCGCAGACAGGAACGGGGGCGTATTTGACAGTGGGCACAGGCTCTCAGATCTTGCGTGATTTAGGCGTGACAAAAATGCGCCTATTGAATCCACCTGTTAAGTTTTCAGCTATTTCAGGTTTCGATTTGGAAGTGGTTGAATTTATTCCATATACAGCTTCTTGATGAAGTGGCTATTGAAATAAAACGAAACGAATTTTAAGAACGGTAACATACTAAAGAGAAAGGTCTTATGCGAAATATTAAAACCTATGAAGGTGATTTTAGAGATACGACGGGTGCAAAGTTTGCGATTATCGTGACACGATGGAACTCCTTTGTGGTAGAAAGCTTGCTAGAAGGTGCGGTGGATTCTTTGGTACGTCACGGTATTGATGAGAGTGATATCGAGATATTCCGCATTCCTGGCGCATTTGAAATGCCTTTAGCCGTGAAACGTGTTGCTGAAACTAAAAAGTATGACGCAGTGGTTGCTTTAGGAGCGGTGATCAGAGGCGGTACGCCTCACTTCGAGTATGTTGCTGGAGAGTGTGTGAAAGGTTTGGGTGCCGTATCATTGGATACAGGTATTCCTGTTGCCTTTGGCGTTCTGACGGTGGACACCATTGAGCAGGCGATTGAACGTGCCGGCACCAAAGCGGGTAACAAAGGTGAAGAAGCTGCGATGTCAGTTCTAGAGATGGTTCAACTATTTAAACAGTCAGGTATTTAAGTGAGCGAATCTAACCCTGCCGCAGGCGGTCAGCCTGTAAAGAAAACTGGAACGGCACAGCGTAAGAAGGCTCGAAAGTTGGTTCTTCAGGCGCTATATCAGTGGCAAATTTCCGGCTCCAGTATTGCTCAGGTAGAAGCAGAGTTTCGTACCGATCATGACTTTGATCGTATCGACTCGGCTTACTTTCGTGAAGTCTTTAGCGGTATACCTAAAGAAGTGACAGAATTGGATCAGGCAATTGAGCCTTTTCTGGATCGCGCAATTGTGGATGTTGACCCGGTAGAGATGAATGTTCTGCGTATGGGTGTCTTTGAATTTAAGCACCGCATTGATGTGCCTTACCGTGTGGTTATTAATGAGGCTGTTGAACTGGCTAAGTCATTCGGTGGTACTGATGGCCACAAGTATGTGAATAGTATTCTTGATAAGCTCGCCTTGCGTTTGCGCGCGGCTGAAACACGTCATAAACCCTCTTAGTGTTATAGCAACTTAGTTGATCCGATGCCATCTGCTCCTTCTGAATTCCAAATAATTAAACGGTATTTTGAAGGAGTGGGGCCTATCGATAAGCAGCTCGTTAACCAGGGTATAGGTGACGATTGTGCTGTCATTAACCCTCCTGCGAATAAGTCTCTGTGCTTCTCACTTGATACTATGGTTGAGGGGCGGCACTTTCCCAAGTCGGCACCGCCGCAACAATTGGCTATCCGAGCAATGTCTGCGTCATTGAGTGATTTGGCTGCAATGGGGGCGTCACCAGCATTCTTTACCTTGTCTTTGACGCTTCCTGATTCTGACCCGGATTGGCTTGAAGGCTTTTCAAGGGGGCTCAAGTATATGGCGGAGCGTTATCAATTGAGCCTCTTGGGCGGAGATACAACGCGAGGGCCATTAACTATTGGTATTCAGGTGCATGGTTTTACAGCTCAAGACAAAGCGCTACGTCGTAGTGGTGCTACAGAAGGCGAGGTGTTGGTTGTGACAGGGTGCTTGGGTGATGCGGGTGCTGCGCTAGACCTGCTGGATAAGAGTGCGCTTAGTGGCGTTGAGGAATACCTCCTGGGTCGATACTATGCTCCCACGCCAAGATTTGCAGAGGGCTTATTGATCACCCCCTACGCGAGTGCTTGTATTGATATCTCGGATGGTTTGCTAGCTGATGCAGGGCATATTGCTGAGTCTTCTTCATGTGGCCTAAGGATTGACCTGGACGCCTTGCCCTTGTCGAAAGAATTGCGTGAATTTTCTAAAGATAGAGCTGCGCTACTGGCACTGACTGCAGGAGATGACTACGAGTTACTTTTTACGATCCCTGAGGAAGGTTGGCAGGTATTGGAGTCGAAGGCTGAGGCGAGTGCTTTCACTAGAATAGGGCGGGTTGAGCCCAAGAGTTTTGGTGTTAAGGTCTTTTCTGGTGAGCAGGAAGTCGAAATAGAGAGAAAGGGGTTTCAGCATTTTGAGTAAGTTACCGCAAGGTTTTTTAAAGAATCCGGCACACTTTGCTGCTTTTGGTTTTGGTAGTGGTTGTGCACCGAAGGCACCCGGGACAGCAGGAACATTAATGGCGATTGTTCCTTATTTATGGCTGCAGCATTTAGCCTTAGAGTGGTACTTGGTGGTTATTGTGCTGAGCTTTGTTGTTGGCTGTTGGCTGTGTGCTAAAGCTTCCAAAGCCTTGGGTGTTCATGATCATGGCGGAATTGTTTGGGACGAGTTTGTTGGCTATTGGATAGCAATGATAGGCGCGCCGAAAGGCTGGTTGCCTATTGTACTAGGCTTCATTCTGTTTCGGGTTTTTGACATTTGGAAACCGCAGCCGATTAAATATCTGGATCAGCATATCCATGGTGGTAGCGGTATCATGATTGATGATGTGATTGCTGGCCTTTTTGCTCTAGTGATTCTGCAAGTTCTCTATTTTAGCTTACCGGGCTTGTTCTGAACTTCGATTTCTAGCGCATTATTTCTTAATGCGCTAGTTCACTTTGCAGAATGCTTTAATGGGCTGTTTCTTTGGTATAGGGAGTTGGCAGTTTGTTGATGATTTTTAAAAAGCTTTGCAGGCTATCCCGGGCTCTTTCTTTATTTGCATAAGGCCCGCTATCGAAGCCTTCACGAGTAGAAAAGTACCACTTATTACCAACACTGAAAAAGCGACTGCTGCGAAAAGGTATTTCCCCTTGTTCGCCTGTGCGGTGTGAAAGATCGGCTTGTTCATTCATTGGTGTATCCTCCAATTAATACTTGTCGTTGTTGTTATTTTACTTAACTGTATAACAAATTCCCGAAAAATCAATTTGTTGCCAAGAGGTGTGCTTGGAGGCACAATGCTGTCAGTTATTCTTCCACTTAGAGGCGTTTATGTATCGATTTTTTCAAGGCTTAAGAAGGCCAAAGTTTTTAGGTTTAGTGTTAAGTTTAGTTTTATTGAGTGCTTGTTCTGCTTCAAATAAGGTGGTGCAAACCTACGAAGGAAATATATTGCCTCAGGATCAGTTAGCGGTAGTGCTTGCTCCAGAAAATATAAGTCTGATTTCTGTTAATGGGCGAGAGGTTCCTACTTATCTGTTAAGTAATATTGAAACAAAATATGGCCTGAGAGCCGGTCTTAACCAGCTTGTATTCAAGTACGAAAGTATCTGGGCGAAGCCTGGTCCTCAGACAAATGGAAATAGTAGGTCAGAGAAAACCGAGTCACAGTTAGTGATGCTCGAGTTTAATGCTCTGGCAGGGGAGTCATATAACTTTGTATATGCCGAAGCGGATAATATCAGAGAGGCTCGTAGCTTGGCTTCAAACTTCTCTGCATCGCTTGTTGATAAGGTGGGGCAGGAGCTTGCTGTTTCAGTCCCCTATACCGAGAAGAGCTCGGCTAATCAGAAGGTTTTCGTATCCGGGAAGGTGACTGGCGCCGACTCAGGCTTGAGTGAGTCAAAAAGTGAAGCTGCTTCCAGTCTGGTCTCGCTGAAAGAGCTTTGGGGGAAGACTAGCACTGAAGATAGAAAAGCCTTTTTGGTTTGGGCGTTTCAGGAGTAAAAAAGCGCTAAGTCGGCTTAGGTCGAAGAGCTGGCTCTACAGCTTGCCGCTATTTTCCTACGCAAAAGATGTTGCTGACTAAGCCGGCAACATCTTCGATAAAACCAGTCTTGTTTGTATTTGGCTCACTCAGATCAATATCGGTGCAATCTGGTATTTCTGTTTCGCTACTTAGAATCGTTTCTATCGCTGTCTGAAAGTATTTTTCAAAGGGTTGCTTAAGGGACAGTGCTTCAGGGTTGTAGGTGCAGGTGACACTGTAATTGCCGTTATAACTCACAATCATCAGTGCTAAACCAATACCGTCAAATAAAGGCGCAGTGCTAATAAATTGTGTTAATTCTGCATTTTCAAAGTAGAGCGGGAATTGAGGGCCAGGAATGTTAATGATCGGTAAATTGAACATCGGCTTATGTTTCTGTGCCAGTAGAAACTCAGAATAAACTCGTGCAGACAGTCCCGCAATGCAAGAGGGAACGAGTTCGGTCAAGTGGCTGGCTGATATTGCTGAGTCGTAGTGATTTTCCAAGGTTGCTGCCTTGTGAATCATGCAAATTCGCTTTATCGGGTCCTGCTCTGTGCTAGCAAGTGAGAATAATGTGGCGGCTAGCTGGTTTCCGGACTTAACGTCGAGGCTTGTTGAGCGAACAGATATCGGTGCTAGCGCAATAAGGTCTGATTCGGACTCGGCTTCCATATCTCTAAGATAGCTGGCAATGGCTTCGGCGCAGATCCCCATGACAACGTCATTTGTTGTGACTGAGCCAAGGCCTTTCTTAATCGACCTTACTTGATTGAGAGGAATCTCTATATTCTCGATCGCACGAGACTTGCTGATCTTTTGATTCATTGGTGTGTCGGCAACCTTCATCAGACTAGATGGAAGGTTGAGAGAGGAAAGGCGCTCGGTGATAACGGAGTAAAATGCCGAGGCAGCCGTGTCTTTTGCCAGTAAAGTGAGTTTTGCCGGAATATTAAATACGTTGTTATAGGCTGCTCCTAGCCAGGAACCTGTGTCGGGTAGAGGGGTTGGTGTCCAGTCTTGATCTGATTCAGGTTTTGTCACTTCAGGGCTGACATGAACTAACTGGCTTAGAATATCTTCACCACTTACTCCGTCAATAGCTGCGATGTGAACCTTCAGCAGAAGAGCGAAGTGTTCTTGCTCGTAGCTTTTGCTTGGGTCAACTTGCAAATCCTCAATATATCTAGCTTCCCAAAGAGGGCGAGTCCGGTCGAGCGGCGCACTAAAAAAGTCGGCTGCGCTATTGAGTAGCGTTTCTTTCTGGCTTAATTTGTCGTGGCTGATATGTCGGGCGGCGTCAAAGTCCGGGTCGTCAGTCCAGACGGGTAGGTCTAGATTGAGAGGGTATTCGACTAAGCGCTCACGAAAGAATGGTTCATTCCCGAGTTTTGACTGGAGTACACGTTGAAAGTGCTCAAAATCAAGTGTGTTGTCGCCTTTAGGGCGCTGGAATACGAAAACACCACCTACGTGGAGAGGGGTGTGTTCGGTTTCCAGATATAAAAACGAAGAATCAAGTTCGGACAGCTGCTGCATTCATCAGGCTCATGTTTATACTTTTAATGTTTATAGTATATCGAAGCTTTGTGCGATGGAATAACTTATTTGTCTCTCTGGACTGCAAGCTTTGCCAGCCCAGCAAGTGCTTCTTTATAAACGCTGCCTGGAAGAATACCTAGGCAGTCGCATGCTTTTTGACAAGCTAGATCAGCCTGCTTTTTAGTGTAATCTAGCGCGCCACTATTTTGTACAGCGATACAGATTGCATCGAGCTGGCTTGCGTCACCATTACGGATGGCTTTACGAATTAGAACTCGCTCTTCTTCACTGCCGTTTTTCATAGTGTAGATCAGCGGCAAGGTTGGTTTGCCCTCGGCCAGGTCATCGCCGACATTCTTGCCCATTGTCTCGGCGTCGCCAATGTAATCCAGCATGTCGTCAACCAGCTGGAATGCTAAGCCTAGCTGCAGGCCGTATTCCTTTAAGGCTTCTTGTTGCTCAGTACTTGCGTTTGCAAGCAGAGCTGAAGAGTGAGACGCTGCCTCAAATAGCATTGCTGTTTTATTTTTTATGACTTCAAAATAGGCTTCTTCTGATACGTCAGGGTTTTTGCAGTTCATTAACTGGAAAACTTCCCCTTCGGCAATGACATTGGTTGCATTCGATAGCACTTCCATAACCGGAACGCTGCCGATATCGACCATCATTTGAAAAGCTCTCGAGTACAAAAAGTCGCCGACTAGTACGCTGGGAGCATTGCCCCACTTGGCATTGGCAGTAGAGCGCCCGCGGCGCATGTTTGATGTGTCGACAACGTCGTCATGTAATAATGTGGCTGTATGCAAAAACTCGATAATAGTGGCTAGTTTGCATTGATCCTGACTAGCTTCCCCTAAGGCTCTGCTGGTAAGAAGGACTAGTAAGGGGCGCATACGCTTACCACCGCTTTCGACGATATATTGCGCAATTTTTTCTACTAAGGGGACATCTGAAGATAACTGGGAAGTGATAAACTGGTTTACTTCACTGAAGTCTTTTTCAACGCTGTCGTAGATTGCCTGAATTTGCATATTGAATATCTTAAAATAGAGCCGACTAAAATTGGCTGACATGCTAGGGGGGCTGTGCTTGTCTGTCAAGAATTACTATCCGCCATACAATAATTAAAGTCTTGTTTTGGCTAGAATGTGCTTGCAACACTTGGTTGAATAAAATACAATTGCGCGCCCTAAAAGTCATGGGTGTTCTCAGTGATAGG
>NZ_LWGG01000738.1:0-11739 GCF_001635365.1 Oleiphilus sp. HI0128
GGACATCATTTACCGTGTTCAAGGTAAAAGTTTTCAGGCCACTAAAACTAAAATCCAGTCCTGGCCGATCTGTCATTGGACGGGGAAATCGATAAGGTGTTCCACCAAGCTCTGTTCGGGCATATTCAGCCAGTTTCGCAATTCGGGGACCTCCCGGGTAATCGAGCCCTAACATTTTCGCCGCTTTATCAAAGGCTTCACCTGCCGCATCATCTAATGACTCACCCAGAATTTCATATTCACCAATAGACTGCACTGAAACCAATTGAGTATGGCCACCCGATACAAGTAAACCAATAAAGGGGAATTCCGGTGGACTATCTTCTAGCATCGGCGCCAGTAAGTGTCCTTCCATGTGGTGTACACCGATAATGGGGATATCAAGCGCCATCGCTAAGGCATTCGCAATGGAAGCACCGACCATCAGCGCTCCTACTAATCCCGGCCCTGCAGTATAGGCAATCGCATCAATATCGCCCTTCTCTAGCCCAGCTTCTTTGAGAATAGCGTCTATTAAAGGAATGGTTTTTCTTACATGATCTCTAGAAGCTAATTCCGGGACAACACCACCATAGTCCGCATGCATCTCTACTTGGGAATATAACTGGTGTGCAAGCAAACCTTTCTCACTATGATATAAAGCAACACCGGTCTCATCGCAAGATGACTCAATACCTAAAACAATCATTAAGAATCTCGTGTAGTTGGAAAGTCGTCAATCTTTAGCTAGCAGTAGAAGAAAGCCCTGCTTACGTAACAAGTCTTGCTCTAACTCCAAGATCGACGTATTTAAGGGATTTGCCTCAAACCAGCCTTTCCCCATACTAAGGGATAAGCACTCGTCCTGAGCCCTTAGGGTGAAATCCGTTTCAGCTTGATTACGTTCTGCTGTCAGCGCAACCGCCAGTCTGAATATTGTGCACAGGCGCTTCAGTGTTTGCGTTTCCTGTTTACTCATTCCAATAAAAGGCTCATCACTAAATTTCCGTCTGTGAGTACGTACTATCACAGAAAGGTGCAGCTGAGTTAATCTCGAGAAACCTGGTAGGTCAGAGTGATAAACGAGATAAGCACCATGCCGGTGGTATTGTGCATGAGCAATAGAGTGCCCAACCTCAAAAACCCGGCTTGCCCAACGTAGTAGATTTTCACATTGCGGTAAGGCTATATCCCAATACGAAGCAATTTGCTTGTATGCATGAAGCGCTGTTTTCTCTACTCTTTCAGCGTGTTCAACATCAATAGCATAGCGAGCCTGCATCGATTGAAGTGAACGTTCTCTGACATCCTCATGCTGAATCCGGCCTAGTATGTCATACAGCAAACCTTCCCTAAGCGCGCCCGATGTGAACTCCATTTCTTTGATGCCCAGTACCTTAAAGCATGAGTAGAGTATGGAAAAGCCGGCTGCAAAGATCGATGCACGCTCAGATTTCACACCTAGTTTAACTAAGTCCTCACAATGTCCGAGAGTAATCATCAGGCCTTTTAGTTCTTTCAAAGCTTTTAATGTAATCGTTTCTTCAGCTAAACCAAGATGACGCAAAGCATTTAGAATAGCCTTAATTGAACCCGAAGCACCCACTGTATGCTGCCATCCAAGCGACTTATATTGTTCCTTTATGCTGAATAATTCTCTGGATGCGTGCTTGATTGCTTTATTAAATCCTTGCTCAGTTAGCTCACCACCAGGAAAATATTTTTCTCTGAAAGAAACGCAGCCCATATGCATACTTTCTAAGGCTTTTGCCTCAAAGCGTTCACCAATTATCAATTCGGTGCTACCACCACCGATATCGATAACCAGGCGATTGCCTTTATCATCAGCCAGGGTATGAGCAACACCAAGATAAATTAGACGCGCTTCTTCTCTGCCAGAAATTATTTCTATTGGGTGACCTGTTACACGCTCGGCATCACGCAGAAAGTCAGTTTTCTTTTTGGCTGCTCTTAAAGCATTTGTACCCACGATCTGCACAGATGCAGAGTCAAAGCTCTTGATCCGCTGGGAGAAGCGCTTCAAGCACTCAATTGCCCTGATATGGGCTTCTGGAGTTATTTCTCCATTTTCGTCGAGACCTGCCGCTAGCTGGACCTTTTCACCAAACTTATCAACGACTCTAATCTCGCCATGAGAAATTTTTGCGACAACCATGTGAAAACTGTTTGAGCCCAAATCTATCGCTGCAATGTGGTCTGAGCAGCTATTTGGCTCTGCTTTCGTATCATTGTGAGTTAACACGTCCTTGAAATCCTCTGATAAGGCTATATATTACTCGTTACGATTTTTCATTTCTTAAGAGATAGCTGTATTGTAACGCATCAAATGCTTTCAGGCTTCTCTAAATCTTTTATTGGAATCAAAACATGAGTGATAACATCATCAATGTAAGTGACGCAACTTTCGAAACGGAAGTTTTAAATTCTGACATCCCTGTACTTGTCGATTACTGGGCGGAGTGGTGCGGCCCTTGTAAAATGATCGCCCCTGTCCTTGAGGAAATTGCTGACGACTATGCTGGCAAGATCAAAATATGTAAGTTAAATATTGATGAGAATGAGCAAACCCCACCTAAATTCAATATTCGTGGCATTCCAACCTTGATGCTATTCAAGAATGGTAATGTTGATGCAACGAAGGTAGGCGCGCTATCAAAATCTCAGTTGACAGCTTTTGTTGACAGCAACTTGTAAGCCCACTAGTTTACGCTTTGCATAGGTGGCACTCTTCTTGGGTGCCACATCGCTACTCTCCTATCAGATTTAGATCTCATGACACTGCAAATTGATGGCGGTATTCTTGCCGGTGGCCTTTCCACTCGTATGGATGGCAAGGACAAGGGACTGCAACTCTATCGACAAAAACCAATGGCCCAGTCTGTTTTTGACTCGCTTCAGCCTTATGTTCGTCGCGTGTTAATCAACTGCAACCGCAATCAAACTCAATATCAAGAAATCAGTCCTCTTGTGTGTTCTGACTCAATCGAAGGCTTCCAAGGTCCTTTGGCAGGACTACACAGCTTGATGTTGAACACTGATGCTGATTATTTGCTTGTCAGCCCCTGTGATACACCCTGCCTTGGACAAGAGTATGGTCAAAAGATGCTCAATATCTTGTACCAAAAACAAGAGCTGTTCCCTGGTCAGCCTTTGATAATCGCATCGAGAGATGAAAACAGAAGCCACCCTCTTCACTTATGCATTTCTACTCAGTTTGTTGATAGCTTGGAAGATGCAATCGTAAACAGGCAAAACCGCGTAATGAAGTGGGTTAAAGATAACGGTGCTATCTGGGTTGATTTCTCAACATCAAGAAATGCTGAAGCCAGTAGCTTTATGAACTTCAATACACTTGAAGAGCTATCTTCTTCTCAAGGCTATTAGCTCTCTCATCAAGAATAAGAAGCTCGGCTGCTTGGGATTAATGCTGAAGTATCTGACTTAAGAATAGTTGTAAGCGGTCAGTTTCTGGGTTTGTAAAGAATTCCTCTGGTGTATTTTGCTCAACAATTTCACCACCATCCATAAATATTACTCTGTCCGCTACACGCTTAGCAAAGCCCATTTCATGAGTAACACAGAGCATCGTCATACCTTCATCAGCTAGCTCAACCATGACATCGAGTACTTCTTTAATCATTTCCGGATCAAGAGCAGAGGTTGGTTCATCGAACAGCATGATTTGAGGTGACATACAAAGAGATCGTGCAATCGCTACACGTTGTTGCTGACCACCCGATAACTGACCCGGGTACTTAAGTGCTTGGTCTGGAATCTTCACTCGCTCCAGATACTTCATTGCAATCGCTTCGGCTTCCTCTTTGGGTTTTTTCTGTACCCAAATTGGCCCAAGCGTCAGGTTTTCTAAAATGCTCAAATGGGGAAACAGATTGAAGTGCTGAAAAACCATACCGACTTCACGACGGATCGCTTCGATATTCTTAACGTCTTCGATCATCTCAACACCATTCACAACCAAAGACCCTCTTTGAAACTCTTCCAGTCGGTTGATACAACGAATCATCGTCGATTTACCTGAACCAGATGGTCCACAGATAACAATTCGTTCACCCTTTTTGACACTTAAGTTTATATCTTTGAGCACATGGAAATTGCCATACCATTTATTCAGATCTTTAATTTCAATAACGTTATCTTTACTGCCCAGAACCTCAGAGTTTTGGCTTTTTACATCTGTTTTCATCATTAATCTCCGTAGTAGACAGCGCTATTTATTATTATGGCTGGTATCCAGCTTGCGTTCGATATTACTGCTGATCATTGACATACCAAAGCAGCAACACCAAAAGACCATAGCGACAAATAAGTAGCCTTCCGTTGCATGTCCCCCTAACCAGTTTGAGTTATTCAAAGCAGTTTGAGTGGTACTGAGCATTTCAAATATACCGATGATCAAAAGGAAGGTAGTATTTTTGAATAGCATAACGAAGGTAGCAAGAATATTGGGCATCGATACTTTGATCACCTGGGGCAATATAATCAGCAAAGTTTTCTGCCAATAACTTAGGCCAAGCGAGTCAGCGGCTTCGTATTGCCCTTGGGGAATTGCTTGAAAGCCACCCCTAAATACTTCTGCCATATAGCCCGACATAAATAGAATCAGAACAATCCACACCCTAAGTAATTTATCTACGCTGGTGCCTTCAGGAAAAAATAATGGCAGCATTACCGAGCCCATAAAAAATAGGGCTAAAACCGGGGTTCCCCTAAAAAACTCGATCAACAAAATACAGACACTACGTATAAAAGGCATCTCCGATCGTCGACCTAGGGCCCATAAAAAGCTCAACGGAAAAGCAATAATAATACTCGCTGACGCCAAAAAGATATTCAGTGCAAAGCCACCCCATAAGTCAGTACTTACTGTCATCAAACCAAACAGGCTACCGTCCAGAAATGTCGCACAGACAAATGGAAATAACAAAAATACCGGGACGCCAATCTTATTCCGAAGATCTTTTGGCAAGACATAAGGCAAAGCAATGACAGCAGCGAGACTCAATAAAGCAAGATTCACTCGCCACAGTTCTGAGCTGGGGTAACTGCCATACATAAATTGTTGCATCCAGGCAGAAACAAATACCCAACACGCGCCTTCTTTAGAGCAAGCTTCCTGGCTGTCACCACTCCAGTCGGCTGAAAAAATCAGCCAATCCAGCATGCCAGGAACAACGGAGAATAAAATTGCTAGGATAATAATAGTAGCTGTTGAATCGAAGATATTAGAAAAAAGGTTTTCTTTAATCCAGCCAATGACACCAACTGTATCCTTGGGTGCCGGTTTATCAGGCAGCGCTTTAAACTCTCTCATCATTTACTTCCTTTCCACCAAAGCGACTTTCGAATTGAATCGATTCATAACAAAGGAAATACACATGTTTATGACAAAATAGACCGCCATTGTCATAAATACGATTTCTATCGCTTGTCCCGTCTGATTGAGTGTGGTGCCGACAAAGACAGTAAACAAATCCGGGTAACCAATAGCTGTAGCCAGCGTCGAGTTTTTCACCAAGCTTTGATATTCACTATTTAGCAAAGGCGTGATGACTCTCATCGCCTGGGGCACGACGATCAGTGACATAATCTTTCGCTCACTTAAGCCAACACTACGTGCGGCTTCAGTTTGTCCATGCGGCACCGATTGAACACCCGCTCGAACAGCTTCTGCAATGAATGCACCGGTATAAATACTTAAAGCTAAAACCAAAGCCATTAGTTCCGGGATTATTGAGGTTCCACCGCTGATATTGAAGCGCCCAAGCTCTGGGTATTCCAAGTGAAAAGGAACACCCATTATTAGTGTTGTCAGTAGCGGCAGCCCAAAAAGAATACCCAGACTGACTGAAAATACAGGAAACTGCTCGCCCGTATCATCTTGCCTTCTATGCGCCCAGCGGCGAAGAAAGAATATGCCAGCAATCGCTATACACAATGAAGCGTATACAAACATTGAGCCTTGCTCATCAATCACACTTGGGATAAACAAGCCTCGAACATTTAGAAAAATCGATTCACCAACAGAAAAACTGTCACGCGCTCCGGGCAATGAAGCCAGTACAGCGAAATACCAGAAGAAGACTTGTAGTAATAATGGAATATTTCGAAATATTTCTACATAAATGACTGATAAGCGTCTGACTAACCAGTTGTGGGAGAAATAAGCGACCCCCATAACAAAGCCGATAATAGTTGCCAATACGATACCAATCATCGAAACCATAATCGTATTAAGCAAACCTACGATAAATGTTTTCCCGTAGGTATGTGTCGCATCGTAAGGAATCAAGGACATTAAGATATCGAAGCCTGCGGTAGTAAATAAAAAGCCGAAACCGCTTTTTATTCCTCGAGCTTCCATATTGGCGATTGCATTGGAAACAATCGAATAGAAAAAGTAGCCAAGTGCGAAAACCAGGATTAATTGATAAATAATCGCCCTGTTACGAGGGTTATTTATAAATGAACCCGACTTAAGCTTTAAGTGTTCGGACTCCGGATCTGAAGACATAATATGGCCTTACAAATTATTTCCAAAAGAATGCTGTTAGCTACCTATAAAGCGAGCCATTTTTTTACTCAGCTTCTAGACTTAGTAAGCGCTAACTTATTATTTGAGAATTTTCTAGCTACTGGATTAAACAGCCTGCTACTAAACAAGCTGTCTAATCTTATGCTTACAAGAAGCCAACCTGTATTATCGAACAGGTGGGGAATACAGAATACCACCTTTGTTCCACTGGGCATTCAAACCACGTGAAATTTTAAGAGGTGAGTCCATACCAACATTACGCTCAAACGACTCGCCGTAGTTACCTACCTGCTTAACGATGTTATAGGCCCAACCGGCTTCCAAACCAAGCTTCTCACCAGCATCACCCTCAGAACCCATCAAACGTTTTTGAGCCGGGTTACCTTCAGCTTTAGCCTGATCTACATTTGTACTGTTAACACCTAAGAATTCTGCTTCTATCAAGGCGTTCATTGTCCACTTAACGATATTGAACCAACCATCATCACCCTGTCTAACCACTGGGCCTAATGGTTCTTTTGAAATAACTTCAGGCAAAACCATTGCTGAAGAAGGGTCTTTTAGGCCGATACGAATCGAATATAATTGTGATTGATCAGAGGTTAATACGTCACAACGGCCGCTTTCAAAGCCTGCACGAGTCTGATCTGAAGTATCATATGTAACTGCTGTGTACTTCATACCATTTGCACGGAAGTAGTCAGCCATGTTCAATTCAGTGGTGGTACCTGCCTGAATACAGGCAGATGCTCCATCGAGCTCTAATGCACTTTTAACACCTAGCTTTTTGGATACCATAAAGCCTTGGCCATCGTAGTAGTTTACACCAGCAAAGTTCAAACCTAGTGATGTGTCACGTGTATGAGTCCAAGTAGTATTACGAGACAAAATATCTACCTCGCCACTTTTTAGTGCTTCAAAGCGTTCTTTTGCAGTGAGTGGGCGATAAGTTACTTTATCTGCATCGCCTAAAACCGCTGCAGCAACCGAACGACAAACATCTACATCCAGTCCGCTCCACTGCCCTTTCTCGTCTTTTTGTGAAAAGCCCGCTAAACCGACACTCACGCCACAACTTACCATACCTTTCTTTTTTACTGCATCAAGTGTTGAACTTGCATAACTTTGTTGTGCAGTTAACCCTACTGCCACGATCGCAATACCAGCGGTCAATTTATTAAGTTTCATTATCCTAACCCCTTTATATAGTTGTATTCTCCCGTGACAGCATTACACGGTAGCATTTGAGATTAACATAGATCCAAAGCAAGATTGAACTCCTATTTCCGGATCCATTGTTATAATCGATTAAATATCACGAGTTCGTTAATTTCTGGGCAAGCCTTTTAATTCTGCATAAGTATCCTGAATCATTTTTGCATCTGCACTGGCCCGATGACGCGCCAGACCTGCTAATTCAATAACTTTGTCGTGGACGGGTGTCCATTGTTCTCGTTCTTCCTGGCTAAGCAATGAGAGTAAAGATTCAATTCGAAAGGCTTGTATACATTCAGCTTTATCAAATAACTGACCCAGCCAGCACATGTCATTAGCCCAGCCATCTGAATATATGGTCTGACCTGCAAGGTTGTGGTTAAGCCACTGGGCAACGCTAACAATATCTCGCCCTTTTTCTTTTAATAGCTCTTGGGATATTCCATGAAGCGCTTCGGCGTCCCGGTTCTATTTCGTCCAATGAGCTAATGGTTTTATCAGGGTACAGCCCGTTTCTCCCTTACCTGAAATAAAACCTACTTCGATTGGATAAGAGCCCTTTCCTAAGCCTGAAGCTTCAATATCTATTATTGTTGGTAAACTCATAACTACCTTTCTAGTGTTGTTATGTATAGTCTAGTCGATACCCGTAAGAAAACGTTCACATATTCCTATAAAGGTTTCCGGTTTTTCTGCATGTAACCAGTGACTGGCTTTTGGAATGATTCGGACTTTTGCAAAGGGAAATAAGCTCACTACTTTTTCTTTATGGGCGGCCTGTATATAGTCTGATGCTTCGCCAGCAATGAAGAGCACTTCCCCTAAAAAAGGTTTTTCAGCATGCTGTCCATCCAGAATATGATGGTAATTTTGATGGATGGCGTTGAGATTTACTTTTAGATCGAAACCTCCACCGGGCTTGGCTTTTAGATTCTTTAGTAAAAATTGCCTCACCCCCTGCTCTGGAACAAATTCCGCTAGCAAAGAATCTGCTTCCTTTCGACTTACGATATCTGACTCTAGCAAAGCAAATAAACCAGCAAATATTTCATCGTGATGTCCCTCATACCGAACAGGCGATATATCGGCAACGATCACGGCCTTTATTCGTTTTTGCTGGTGCAGGGCTAGACTCATAGCGACTTTTCCACCCATGGAATGTCCAAGCACATATGCGATATCAATACCTTGATCATTCATATATTCGATCACATCTTCTGCCATAAGCTCATAGTTCATCTCTTCGCGATGAAACGAACGACCATGGTTTCTCAGGTCAATAGCATGGGTTTTAAACTTACTTGCCAAGGCCGTTGCAACACTGCCTAAATTATCTGACGAGCCAAACAGGCCGTGAAGGATCAATACGGGGAAACCTTCCCCTCTTATGCGCGAATATAGTTTAGTCATTGTATTTTTTTTAATCAGTTCACATTATCACCAAGAGCTCATGGCATATTCTCATATGTATCCTAATCTGACTAATTAAATGCTTTTCACTTCTAAACTGTGATACGTAGTAAGGTATATTTTTTAATGATTGTAGAGCTCCACCCTAAAGAAAATCGTCGTAACCGACGCGTCCCCGCCGCAGAACTCGTGGCACAAATCAAAACTAAACAAGGTCTATTTTCTAGCTGGCTTGATTTAGATGTTCTCGATTTCAATCTCCTTGGCCTTGCTCTGGCTGTACCCAGTGAACCAGAACTCGGAAGCAAGCTAAGTTTGCGCCTCGTTTTGAATATGGACATGGGGGAGCTAAAAGTTAATCAAATTGAGGCAAAGATTGTAAATAAGGTAAGGATGGATAATGACGATACTTCGTGGCGAGTCGGCTTGGTCTTTTCAAACCAGTCTAAGCAAAGCGGCGATAACCTTAGCCAACTAACACGCATTAGAGATATGCTTGAGAGAAATAACGCAATAAAGCAGCGTTTGAAAGCAGTTTAGTGTAATAAAAAAAGGCGCACTTCGCGCCTTTTCTTGAACCTCTTAATCTACTTAGCAAAAAAACATACTGTTCAGATAATTTGCTAGCTCAGAACAATTTTCTTTTTCATTTTCATTTTGTGGTACAAAAACTTCGTATTCCATAGTGGTTCCCCGTCAATAACACCGCTAGTATAAGTTTGTAATTCGTTTACTGTACAACTCCTAAAGGACAGTGTGTGTAATATATAGCAGACCGAATGCCTGTTCTTGACGATATGTGCCACCTTTTTGACTGACTGTAGCATTCCTAATTAACAGTAATTAATACACAGCTTTGGTTTAATTACTACAATAGGTATCTTTAGTCACGGTTAGGGAAAGGAAAGCTAAATGACAATTAAGTCTGGCAAGTCCCGGGTCAAAAACTTGTTCGTAAACTCCTCAACCGCGAAAGTATTGTGCGAATATCTTATTCAAAAAGGTATCAATAACGAGCTTTTGATTTCTACCTTGGCCTGTGAACTACACGAGCTTGAGTTAGCAGACTTCCGACTAAATATCTCTGCTTATCATGCGTTATGGTCTCTTGCGCTTTCCTATACCTCCGACGAGCGTCTTGGCCTTAAACTCGCTCAGAATCCCCATAATGAAGAAATGGGTTTAGTTGCACACATTTTCTTTAATAGCCCAACCCTCTATGAAGGACTTCAACAATACCAACGCTACTATTCTTTGGTTAATGAAGGCATGCATATTGAAATTCACAATGATGATAAGTTTACTTATCTGGAATATGTCTGTGACTACAATGAGGTTTACTGCTCAGCCGATATAGAGCATACACTTGCGTTGTCAGTATTACGGGTCCAAGACCATATTAATCGAAAGCTCGATTTGGAAGCCGTTCATTTTCAACACCCTGCACCGGGTGATATTTCTGAGTTTAAAAAAATATTCCGTTGCCCTCTTCGATTTAACCAGAGCCACAGCACACTCATTTTTAAGAAGTGTTATCTCAACTACAAGCTACCCAGGCGTAGCCCTTATCTTTATAAATTATTGATTAAACATATAGAGTCGCTTTCTAGAAAAATTCTACCCGCGATCAGCTTTACCGACTCGGTAAAGACTACCCTTGAAAGCCAGCTTTCCAAAGATAAGGTAGATGCTGAAAATATCGCAAAAAGAATGAATATGAGTCGACACACGCTATATCGACGTCTTAAATCAGAAGGAATTTCCTTTCATGACCTGCTTGATGAAGTGCGTGAAGAAAAGGCCTACGCATATTTAAATAAAGGCAAACATAGTCTAAGCGACATTGCTTTTTTGCTCGGCTTTTCTGAACTTAGCGCCTTTAGCCGTGCTTTTAAACGCTGGACCGGAATTTCTCCCGCAAAATATCTTAAATCTCGACCCCAGGAATAGTATACAAGCATGCTAAGACTTCTCTTTATCCTTCTGACTGCGCTGACACTTGATGCTTGTACAAGCTTGAGTCACTTAAAGGCACCAATCGCAAAGAAGCATGTTGAACAGAAGACTAAAACACCCGCTAGTGAAAATATCGAGGAATTATGCAAGTACACATCCCATAAAGGCATTTCCGAACTCATTTCAGTGAAAGGAGCCTACCTCACTTTTATATTCTTTCCCGGTAATGTCGAGTTTCGTCTTGAAAAAGAAAAATTCCCTCTACAAAAGCTTATCGGCAGCGAGTTCAAGGCTATTTATGAAGAACTGGTTCAAGGGCATGCTAAATGCCACAAACCAGCACCTCAGATCATAGGTTTACCACATTAAGTCATCAGGTATTTGATAATCTTTATACGGATCATCTTCTTCTATTTCTGTATCTTGCGGCTGTGACTTCTCCATGTGGTAGACAATCGCTGCCTCATCTCTCTCTATTATTTTAGTGGCCGCTGTTGCTGGTATTAAGATAAAACTTTCATCTAAATTGGCTATTGCTAACCTGCCTTTCAATAAATGAGTTTGTTGCTGTTCTGATATATAGACCTTTTTGATCTTTTTATCGA
>NZ_LWGG01000739.1:0-10834 GCF_001635365.1 Oleiphilus sp. HI0128
TCAAGTGATGAGTGGTTATTGGAATATGCCAAATGAAACCGCAAAGGCATTAACTGAAGATGGCTTTTTCAAAACGGGTGATATGGGCGAATGGACTGATGACGGTAAGCTAAAAATTGTTGACCGTCTAAAAGATATGATTATTGTTTCAGGATTTAACGTCTATCCAAATGAAGTTGAAGAAGTATTAACCAGTTTTCCGCAAATTCTAGAAGCAGCCGTAATTGGTGAAGCTGATGACATTTCAGGTGAAAAAGTATGTGCTTATGTTGTACTAAAAAATGAAGCAACAGAAAAAGAAATTATTGAACACTGCCGCAAAGTGCTGACCGCTTATAAGGTTCCCAAGAAAGTGGTCGTACTAGAAGAATTGCCTAAATCAACTGTTGGGAAAATACTGCGAAGGGAGCTGAGACCTGCTTCCTAAATGACTTTAAACAAAGTCATCAAACAAAACGAGCCCCGTGATTTTGCCATAGATTTCGGTTAGCTATGTTTTGATATTTATTCAGGTTTTTAGGGTGCCCAAATGGCACCCTTTTTTTGTTTGAAATATGCTTTCGTTCCACTAAAACGACACGAATTGACTGTGACATGACACCTAGGGCCATAACCCTGGCCTGCGTCTCCCGATAAGATTGTTTTACTAACAATAACGGAGAAAATCTCATGTCTAAAGAAGCGGCAGCAATGCTTTCGGTCCCGCGCTCTCAAAGCGAGGGTGAAATCACCACCTGGATGTCATTAAAAAAATACGCTTACATCATTTCGCTGATTTTACCTTTAGCGCCTATCGGATCATGTTATCTAGCGGTTACAACAGGAAATGGCCTATGGTTATGGACAACAATCGTATTCTGGTATTTCGGAATAGCGGCACTAGATAGCTATTTTGGTGATGATGAAGCGAATCCAACCGAAAAAATGGTCGAAGAGCTTAAATCAGAGCCTTACTACAAAAAAGTGATGTACCTGACCGTTCCTTTGCTTTGGGCAGCGGTGATTGCATGTGCCTATACGGTATCTCAATACGAATGGTCCTGGTTTAACTTTATTGGTGGAGCCTTAACAGCAGGTTTAGCCGCTGGAATTGGCGTTAACCTTGGCCACGAGATGGGCCATAAGGTCAATGACCGAACGCAGGTGTTTTTTGCAAAGATGGCTCTAGCTTTACCGGGATATGGGCACTTTTTTATCGAGCACAACAAAGGCCATCACAAAGATGTGTCGACGCCTGAAGATCCTGCATCATCAAGAATGGGCGAGTCTATCTATCAATTCGTAAAACGAGAAGTGCCTGGGGCATTTCGCCGAGCATGGGAGCTGGAAAGCGCAAGGTTGAAGCGACAGGGTAAGTCAGAGTGGTCGTTACAGAATGAGATTATCCAGCCCGCTCTTGCAACTGTTGCATTGTACAGCATGCTGCTAGCTTACTTTGGGCCTGTGATGATTCCATTTCTGTCGATTGTGGCTGCATTCGGCTACTGGCAGCTGACGTGTGCAAATTACATTGAACATTATGGTTTGCTCAGGCAGAAGAACGAAAAGACTGGGCGATTCGAGCGCTGTCAGCCACACCATTCCTGGAATTCGAATCAGAAAATTTCCAATCTGATTCTCCTGCACTTACAACGTCACTCTGACCACCACGCGCATCCGACTCGCGCTTACCAAGTTCTCCGTGATTATCATGGTGTACCTTCTCTTCCTGCCGGATACCCATGGATGTTCGTATTAGCGATGATTCCACCGGTTTGGTTTTCGGTAATGGATCCGAAGGTTGTGAAATGGGCTGGTGGAGATATGGACAAGGTAAATATCGAGCCCACTAAGCGCGACGAGATCTTCTCTCGTCACCATCACCCTGAAGTAGAGAAGGCTGCCTAGGCAGGCTAAGTCTAACGGGATTAGAACACAATTACTGAACGGGTTTAGGTGCGTCCATGCTTGTACTTTCTTTATTGGCTCTGATCGGAGTCGCAGGGTTTGGCTCATTCCTGCTTAAAAACAGAATACAAAAACGAGCCATAAGAAAGTGGATGATCACTGTTCATGGATTAGCCGCCTCAGGTGCTTCGGTTCTGCTGATACTGGGTCTGTATGATGCGCATTCAGCAGATACTACCAACTCATGGAACTGGGTAGGACTTGTGCTCACTCTAGGTGTGGTCATTGGTTCGTATCAACTGTTCAGAAAAGTACTCAAAGGTAGGTCGAAACCTTTGATCTTGCAGTGCCTGCATGGTGTGTTTGCAGCGAGCGCGATATGCGTTTTGGCCTACTCGATGATTATTTAATACAACGACATATCAAAACTTAATAAAGGAGCAAAGACATGGCTCAATATGAATGCCCAGATTGTGGCTACATTTATGACGAAAGCAAAGGCGCTGAGCACGAAGGCTATCCTGCAGGAACGCTATGGAAAGATATTCCGGATGACTTTCCTTGCCCTGACTGCTTTGTGAGAGAAAAGCCAGATTTCGAAGAGCTGAAAGATTAATTGAGGAGCGATCATGAGCACAGAGAATTATAGAAAGTATTGTTGTATCACTTGCGACATGATTTATGACGAAGCATTAGGGATGCCCGAAGAGGGTATCGCGCCGGGTACACGCTTCGAAGATATTCCGGACGACTGGACCTGCCCGGAATGTTCGGCTTCAAAATCTGATTTCTATCTTGTCGAATAGGTGGCAGCCATGAAGCATATTATCATTATTGGTTCTGGGCATTCCGCGATTACGCTCGTCCGTGAACTTCGAGCGCACGGTAAAGCACTTAAGATAAGCTTACTTACGCAAGATTCAGGTGATTTGTACTACAAGCCAAATTTATCGAAAGCGATTTCAATGAATAAGGCGCCGCTTGATCTGATTATGAAAAAAAGGGAAGTTCTTGAACAAGAGCATGACGTTAAAATCATCCATCAGGTTCAGGTTGAAGCGATTGAAACAGACCAACGTTGTGTTCGTTACCGAGACTCTAATAGCGCAGTCAATGAACTAATATTCGATGAGTTGGTTTTAGCAACAGGCGCATCCCCGATGAATCTCGAACTAACAGATTCTCCACGATGCGTTTCAGTAAATAATCTAGCTGAATACGAAATGTTTAGAGCAGAACTCCAAAAACTTGATAAAAGCACGAGTCGAATCGCCATTATTGGTGCCGGTTTTGTCGGTATCGAGTTTGCCAGTGATCTGTGTAATAACGGCTTTCAGGTTGATGTTATAGATACTGCGAGCTGGCCGCTTAGCAGAAGTGTACCTGAGCAACTCGGTGAGCACATAATGAATGCGTTCCCAAAAGAACAAGTACAGTGGCACATGGAGCAGAAGGTAGGTGATGTTCAAGATGACGGTGATCAGCTTTTACTTGAGCTAGATACGGGTACCGTCATCCGCGCAGATCTTATCTTGTCAGCAGTTGGATTATTGCCTCGTGTTGACCTGGCTAAACAGGCTAATATCGAAATAAATCGAGGAATTATGACTGACGAATTCCTTAGAACAAGTCATCCCAATATTTACGCGATCGGTGATTGTGCTGAGACACTTGGTGCTGTTCGTTCGTTTATTGCTCCAGCAACCGCATCAGCAAAATGTTTGGCAAAAACCTTATGTGGGGAACCTGCTGCTTTAGTTCTGCCACCACAGGCTGTAGCGGTAAAGCTAGCCTATTCTCCCTTAGTGATATGTCCCAGCTACGAATCTAAAGGGGAATGGCGCGTGGAAGGCGAAGGTAACAGTTACGCTGCTCGTTATACGACTCAGTCCAATATTAGTGGCTTTGCATTGCTGGGTGAATGTATTGCTCAGAAGGGCAGTTTTATTAAGGAGATAGAACTTACTGGATAGGTATAATCTTTTAGCTCGAAGGGTGTCTAGCCCGCAATTTCGATGCGAATGCTGTATGAGAGTGTATGGATTGTCTAGATTTCTTGGATCTACCACCTATTTAGCCAATGGAAATGTTAAACCAATTGGTTGGATAGAGTTTTACGCGATGATAGTAATTTTTGTACGAAAGTGGTTTTGTAAACAAGTAACTTAGTGGCTACATTACTACAAGCAGTCCGCAGGATATTCTGTATTTGAGTCTATATTTATGTCCGCTTCTCTCACGTTACGGAATGGTGAAAAGCGGTCAGAAGATCCGATCCTATTCTCCGATAAATTTTACATTACCTACCAGAGGAATCCGCACATTAACAATGAAAGCTGATTCTAGATAATGAGCTTGTGGGAACGTATTTACCTATTTGTGCTTCAAAGGGAATTGAGGATAACCGCGATACCTAATTAGTTTGTCTAGTAAGTGATATTTGTGTGACTCTGAAGATGTTGATGGGTGTCTCATCTTTAGACTGACGCCAACGTTGCATATTTCTTTTTACTTTAAGTTCTATTATTCTATCTATAGAACGTTCGTTCTATAGATTTTGCTGGGATATAAAAAGAGAGAAATAAGTGGCCAAGTCCAAGTTTTCAACCAATGAAGAAGCCTTGAACGCTATCTTCAATGTATCCATTCCGCTTTTCGCAAAGCAGGGGTTTAGTGGTGTTTCAATACGCCAGGTAGCCACCGCCGTTGGCGTGAGTATCGCAACGATCTACCACCACTTTCCTGACAAGAAAGCGCTGTATCTCAGCAGTATCGAAGCTTCGTTTAAAGACATAGCTCCAAAGTTAGAAGCCGCTTTGCAGCCCGTTGGTAGTGAAGAGGAACAATTGAGGCGATTTATCTTTCAGTTCACGGAACTCATGGCAAACGACGAAAATCTTAGGCTCCTTCTACAACGTGAACTGTTAGAAGCTGATGAAGAAAGAATATCGCTACTCGCGAATAATGTTTTCATGGCGCAATGGGTAAATGTATTAAAACTAGTGGAGCGAATTTCTCCCAATAGCGACCCGCACATGACATCTATTTCTTTGTTCTCCCTTGTTTTTTATCACTTGGAATCTAAACCAATGAGGGTGTTTTTTCCTGGTGGAAAACCCGAGCATGATGACCCTGAATTCATTGCTGAACATGTATGTCATTTACTGAAAAATGGAGTGTTCCAATGAGTCTACGATTAGTAACACGATTATTAGCTGTTCTTGCAGCCGTCAGCATAGCTACGGCTTGCGGCGAGCAAAACGATACACTTCGTACCCAACTAGTGGCCGCCAAGCCAATTGAGGTCGATGCTCATCATGTTAAAGAAGATCTAGTGCCTCGATTTTATTCGGCAACAGGGTACACCAATGTATCTCGCAGTATCGAAATCAGTACTTCGCAATCGGCAACGATTGACGAACTGACAGTAAAAGAGGGTGACATGGTGTCTCAAGGTGATTTGCTAGTAGCCTTGGATGAAACCGAATTGCTTACCTCTATTCGTCGAGCAGAGAGTGCTATCGAATCAGCCAAAATTCGATTAAAGGATATGGCACATGATGTAGATAATGCTCGTCAACTGCGCGAAAAACGCGTGATTACTGTGGAACAACTTCGCAAGGCAAAAGTGCAACACAATCTTGCGGAAACTCAGTTGAATCAAGCGCAGAGTGAGCTGGAAAGGCAGCTTGCTCGGGAGCCTTATCACCGCATCAATAGTCCAATTGATGCACGCGTTATTAAGCGCTGGGTGAATCAAGGGGATTTGGCTGTTATTGGAAAACCTCTTCTTCAACTCGAAGCGATTGGTGGTTTGGAGTTTGAGGCTTCGTTGCCAGCAGAGTGGGGGCAGACTCTAAATATTGGTGACCAATATGACATTAAAATTCACAAGCGCGATGAACCCGTTAAAGCCGTTATATCTCATATCGTGAATAGTGTTGATCGTATTACCCAAACCATTCAGATCAAACTCGCTTTGCCTGAATCCTACAAACTTGAAGCCGGCTTATCAGGGCAGGTGGACTTCATTATCTCTTATGAAAAACAGATTCTTGTTGATTCTTCATCAATCATTAAGCGGGCGGGGGTGTTTGGTGTATACCGAATCAATGAAGGTAAAGCAGTGTTTACGCCGGTCAATTTTGAGCGGAAGTGGCAACGTTATTTGGTGGTTCTCTCAGGCCTCGAGCCATCGGATATCGTTATCACTAACCCGCCATCTTCCTTAAGAGATGGGAGTCCAGTGGTCTTTAAACCTAGCGATGCCTCAGTAAATAGTGCAGAGACCAAGTAATGGATAAGAGCCAAAATTCGGGCGGCAAAGCAGCTTCTAACAGCAGCTTTAATATTGCCCATACGCTAGCCAAAACCTTTGTTGAATCAAAGCTTGTATTGGCCATTATTCCTGCCGTTATCTTGTTCGGTTTAATGGGGCTGTTTGAAATTCCCCGTGAAGAGAATCCTCAGATAGTGATTCCCGCTGCCGAAGTCACCATTCCCATACCAGGTATGTCACCTTTGGAAGTAGAACACTTGCTGCTAACGCCGCTCGAAAATCATCTCAATACGATGCAGGGGGTAAAGCACACTTACGGTGTGGCAGGAGAAGGCTTTGCCAAGATTCAAGTGGAGTTCAAAGTAGGAGAGGATAAAACCGAATCATTCGTGAGGCTCTATGACCAGGTGGAACGATACAAAATTCAGTTACCGCCTTTAGCGGGCGAGCCACATATTCATCTGATGGATGTGGATGATATCCCCTTTATAGTTGTGACCTTGGCTTCTGACAAGTACGACCGCTATCAGCTCACACATATGGCTGAAAGAATGACCGAGCATCTACATAGTATTGAGGGCGTTGGGCTCAGTGAAATTCATGGTGGTCAGGAGAACGAAGTACGCGTTGAGATAGATCCCACGCGTTTACAAGCTTTAGGTTTGGGCTTAAATCAAATTAGAGCGCACATACAAGGCGCTAGTATTGATCACTCGCTTGGCTTTAAGGTGATCGACAAAGACAACCAGCATTTGCGAATTAGTCATAAGCTGGAAGACCTTGAAGAGCTTAAGCGATTGGTGGTGTTTCGTGATGACGATAAAGTCGTTCATCTACAAGATATAGCGCATATTACCACCGAGCCAGATACCAAAAACTTAAGCTTATCTCGCTTTAACTTTGGCCCCTCAGATAGTCGTTATAAACAGTACAAAGGGGAAGAGATGGCGGCTGTTCATATCGGTATCGCTAAACAGGCCGGTGTTAACTCAGTTCCTTTATCTGAGGCTATTCTGGAACGCGTCGCATCGATGCAAGAACAATGGATTCCTAACTCTGTTGAAGTAGTTACCACCAGAAATGATGGCCAGACTGCGGATGATTCTGTTAACTATCTTATTGAGCACCTCTTTATTGCAATCGCTGTCGTGAGTGTCGTGTTGTGGGTGTTTCTGGGGGGGCGCGCGGCGTCTATCGTATTCATTACGATACCTATCGTTTTCGCTCTGGTGATTGGAATCGACCTATTAGCCGGGCCAACTTTGAATCGTATGGCGTTGTATGCCTTGATACTCGCCTTGGGACTGTTGGTTGATGATGCCATTGTTGTCATCGAAAATATTCATCGGCATAACCAGTTACTCCCGAAAAATAGTTCTAAAGAGGCTTATTCAAAAGCCATTGTTAATGCCGCGTCTGAGATTGGTAACCCCACAACATTGGCAACAATTACGGTGGTTGCCGTATTCTTATCTCTGCTGTTTGTGACGGGAATGACGGGTGAATATTTTTATCCTATTGCGTTCAACGTACCTGCAGCGATGATCGCATCTCTATTGGTTGCGTATATTATTACGCCGTGGGCTGCCCGACGTTTCTTAACCGTCACCCACGAAGAACATAAAGAAATTTGGCTACAAACCTACTACAGAAGTTTGTTCAAGCGCCTCAGCCAAAGTAGGAAGTGGCGAAAAGTATTCTATCTGGGTGTGTTGGTCTGTTTGCTCGCTTCGTTACTGCAACCAAGTTGGCAATTTATTCGCTCGCAGGGCGTTGGTGGAGAACTATCGCCTATGGGCGTCAATTTAGTGTTTCTACCTAAAGATGATAAGAACACCTTTTTGGTGACATTTAAATTACCGGATGACACGCCCCTTGAGGAAACAGATCGCTTGGTGAGAGAGGTTGCGGGGGTTGTCCTTTCGCACGATGAAGTGGCGAATACACAAACCTTTGTAGGCGGCCCCTCCGTTATCGATTTCAATGGTCAAATAAAGGGAAGTGCAAATAACGTCGGCTCGCAGTATGCAGAAATGAGGGTTAATCTGAGTCATAAATGGACGCGCGACGATACTTCGATAGAGATTGTGCAGCAATTGCGTTTAGCACTTGCCGATATCATTGGTAATCACCCTGAGGCTACGGTTCAGTTATTAGAAGACCCTCCTGGGCCACCGATAAGAGCGACGGTTCTCGCTGAAATATACGAACAAGATAACGAGAAACGAGAGGCAACGGCCAAAGAATTAGAGACGCTGTTTAAAGATACCTGGGATATGGCTGAAGTGTGGACGAGCAATTCCACGCCTATTCAGGAATATAACTTCAAGATCGATCAACGCAGGGTTTTACTGGCCGGTTTAGATGTGCAGCAAGTTGCTGCTGCATTAAGCTTTTTTGTGCAAGGAGATATCGTGAATCACTTGTATGAGCAAGAAGCGAGAAATCCTATACCGATTAGGCTTGTCGTGCCTCATAACCAGCGCATTGTGCCGGAGATACTGGCTCAGACCTTTGTGAAAAATAAAGAAGGGGCATCCATCCCCTTATCGACGGTGATTGATATTGTTCCGAATGAGAAAGCGACACCTATTTTCCATAAGGATAATGAGCGAGTTTCTTATGTGGGAGGAGAGCTGGTAGATAGTGCACCTGTGTATGCAGTGCTCGATTTGGAAAAGAGAATCGAAGTATTACAAGTCGATAGAGAAACTAAAATTACGACGCGAAATCTGGGCTTTGTGCCTGATTCACCCACTACTTTGGATGACACTGTCATTCATTGGGATGGTGAATTGAGGCTGACACTGGATGTGTTTAGAGATTTGGGAATTGCGCTGGCGATGTCACTGCTTGCTATCTACTTTCTCTTAGTTGCTTACTATCAATCCTTTAGTTTGCCATTGCTTGTCATGGTATCTATTCCATTAGGTTTGATTGGTGTATTTCCGGGCCATTGGTTGCTCGATCAAGACTTTACCGCACCATCAATGATTGGTGTTATTGCTCTTGCGGGCGTTGCTGTTAGGAATTCTTTGCTGATCGTTGATTTTATCAGGGAGAGAATAGCCGAAGGCATGTCGCCAGAAGAGGCTATCTCAGATGCGGGCGCATTAAGAATTATTCCCATAACCTTAACCACCTTGGCCATTGTCTTTGGAACACTGGTAATCATCCCTGATCCCGTGATGGGAGGACTGGCTGTCTCCTTGATTTTTGGATCCATCAGCTCGGCGATTTTAACCGTGCTTGTTGTGCCGCTATTGTATGGGCGAAAAAACAAATACTGAATATAGTATGGCCCGATTTTTTCAATGAGCTGGAATTGAAAAATAATTATGTAGAGAGTTGATTATGAATAATCGACTTAAAAGTGCAGTGGCGCTAGATTTTGTTTGCGCTCAGCAATTGAAGTCTTATTTCTCTTAAAATAGCTAATGCGATAATAGGAAGTTTCTGGATAGTTTTGTGTCTGCTCTTCTCACATTCCCGATGTAACTGATCAGGTCAATATTGGCCTGAATATCCAAACTTTATTGTCGATGCCGAGAGTCCGACTTGCGGACATTTAGGCCTTAGTGAGCTCGTTAGTTTAAGTACAGCCTATATTCTAAGCTGTAAGGCCAAGTTCGAGCCGATACATCTTAGGCGTAGCTTATTAAAGTTTTGCCCTCATCTAGTTCTAGGTGAGGGGTATGGTTAAAACCCGACAGCACCATTCGGTCCCGCTTAATATCGAAACTAGCGTAGCTTGCGTTTTTAATCTGAAAGTTAATATCAATCATCTGCTCTACGCTTAGTCCCATCACTTTTCTTATCGCCATCGAAATTGCGCCACCTGAGCTGACTAACATAACGGTATCATCACGATCCGCTTGCTGTCGAATTGCCTCTAAGCCAGTTTCAATTCTGTACTCAAAGTCGCTCCAAGATTCATCTACCAGACCTACTAGGTCGTTATTCGCCCAGGCAAACATAGCTTTTTTCAATAACTTGAAAAAGGTGGCCGGGTTGGAGTCTCTACTTAAGTTAAACGCCTGGTCGCTATTAAGTGACAAATAAGCTTTTATCAATCCCTTAAAGTCGAATTCATTCCAGCGCGGATCAGTTTCGATAGCTTGATTATATTGCAATGAGCGAGTGATCGCGTCAGCGGTTTCAATATGCCTTTTTAAGCTGCCGCAAATAACTCGACTGGGCTTGATAGAAGTGCTGTCAAAATATTCACCTAGTAAATGGGCTTGTTTGTGGCCGAGATCAGAAAGCTGGTCATAGTCTTGCTTTCCTAAAGAGGCTTGTGCGTGCCGTGTAAGTATCAGTGTTGCCATTTAATCGCTCTAAGCATGGATAAATATTAGTTGGCAAAGTCTATGGAAGTAAGCAGTATTCAGCAAGTTTATTCAATTGATGGCAGTGCATTAGCTTGGATTATAGTTCGTGCGCTGAACAGTGTCTCCTTTAGTATGAGAGCCTGTTAACACCTTAAAAGACTCGTAAGAAAATCCACATATATAAACAAAGAATAAGTTTGATGCAGGTTAGGGGTAACGGTAATAAAAATACTTTTAAAATGTAAGGAAAGGTAATCTGGTACTAGATATAACTTTAGGTGAGCTACTTAAAAAATTGAATTACGAAGTAAAAATAGTTTAATCGATAAAATAACAG
>NZ_LWGG01000740.1:0-8444 GCF_001635365.1 Oleiphilus sp. HI0128
GTATTAGCGGCTGGAGCTATGCTCTTGTGGTATTTTGGTGCCAGTGAGGCGTGGCAGGCTAAGTTAGCGGCGATTGCCAACCACCAAAGTGCTTTGTTTGAAGACCGGTATTGGGTGACCGAGGCTTTGTTATATTGCCACGCCTTGTGTTTTTCAGTGTTAGCTCTGCTTGCCTTGATTCGCAAACATGTTGCAGATTTCGCTTTATTATTAACCTGGCTATCTGGCGTGTCAGTCTTTTTCGACTTCTCTTCAAATCACCTTAGTTCAGTATGCTTCTCAATGCTGTTTTTGGCTTTGTTTATTCTTTATCAACAAAGTAATTATCAGGTGACTTATAAAGATGCATTAACCGGAATATCAGGTCGCCGTGCTTTGGAAGATTATCTTTCCACTTTAGGTCGTCATTACTCGGTAGCGATGCTCGATGTCGATCACTTTAAAAAATTTAATGATACCCATGGTCATGATGTGGGTGACCAGGTTTTGCGTATGGTGGCTTCAAAGATCGCTCAGGTCGAGGGTGGAGGGCGAGCTTTCCGTTATGGTGGAGAAGAATTTACCATTGTCTTTAACCGCCGAAGTGCTGACGACATTTTTGTCTTTGCCGAGGCCGTGCGTGAATCGATACAAAACTATGCGCTAAAGCTTAGGTCCGATGACCGTGAGCAGGATAAGAAGACAGGGAAAAAGCATAGAGGTCAGGGTAATCCTTCTAAGACCGTTTCGGTGACAATAAGTATAGGTTTGGCAAATAGCGAGCCAGGGTATCGACCAGCTGAGGTCATCAAGAAGGCGGATGACTTGCTTTATAAAGCAAAAGAGGCAGGGAGAAATTGCACAATTAAAGAAAGTCCGCGATCTGTCTAGTCGGCACGCTATTATCCAATTACAAGCTCTCTATGCTCCCCGTATCGATTGTACGGCGAGCTTGATCTGTTCTTTTCTGGTGAAGGCATTATCTTTGGCTTCTTGTAAGGCGAGTTTTTTGGCTTCGTCACTTAATTCATTTGAGTCTAGGATATCTTGCCGTTGTTGGTAGAATTCTGTTAGGCGAGCTTGCCACTGTGGCGTATTGGATTCTAGGTAGGCCATTCTTTGTGCGATCTTTTCTCCATAGAAATTAGCTCTTAAATCGAAGATTTCTTCAGCCGTGTCAGACTGATTCTTAAGCCTGTTTATTTGTGCGGTGAGCTTTTTTTCTTCGCGCTTATAGCGCATGCCTTGAGCCATCTTACTGGGCAGTTGGCTTTCGGCCTGAGCCATCAGCTGATCTTTTTCCTGCTCGCTTAGTGAACTGTCGCTGTTGATCAGTAAGCGCTGATAAGAATAGTCATCATAACGTTCTTCGTGACCGAACAAGGCTTCACTTAGTTCTTTACCGAGGTATTGTCGACGTGTGTTTTTTTTATCATCAAGCGCAGAGCGCAGCATTGTCAGGTTTTCCTGCTGACTGAAGTCTGTGTTCATGGCAAATTGCTCTGTACTCAGGTTGCCTTTATAAAGCAGATAATTGTCTGCTATTTCCTGGGCTTTCATCGTTGCTTCGCCAGACAAACTCATCTCAATATACTCGCGTATGCGTTCAATGACCTGGTCTTGTCCCTCGATATGAGAAGCCATAAGGAAATACTCGAATATGTTTTTGATGTTCTCATTGATGACTAGCTTCCCTTGAGGGTCAACTAAAAACTGTTCGATCGCTATATCAGACATATGCAGGGGCAGCGCGCCGTAGCGTGATGCGGATTCGTACTCATGGGTTGAGTTGAAGGGTGTGCTCGCTAAGACTTGTCACACCCTGATTTCTATTTCATTGCGGCTTAGCTAGCGATGAGTTGCTTAACAATCTTGTTAAAGTGGCGAGCAAAAAGATAGTGGGTTTCACTTTTCAGACGGGTAAAGTGAGTCGTATTGAGGTGCTTTGATAGCAGCTCAGCGGCTTCTAGGGGAATAACATCATCATGTTCGCCGTGCCAGAATTGATATTCTGTTCGACAATTTTTTACCGAAAAGGCAAGAGCACTGAAGCTAAGCTTTAGTTCTTCTGCCCAAATACCAACACCTTGCTTAGCCGATTGCTTGAGATTAGCGGTTGAATAGTTTCGATATTGACTTGTTTTTAACAAGTTAATATCTGCAGCACGACCTTCAAGTGTGGGGCGAATATAGTTCAACTGCTGGGAATAAAAGTGTTCGATGTCTTTTCCAACAGCCATTTTTAAAATGGGTTCGATCAAAAATGGAGCAAACTTTAGACTTCGATTAACGGCCGTTACGAGTGAAGGGATGTTGGCGCAGGCCATAATATCTTCGATACGCGGCATGGCATTAACCATCGCAATGCGCTCGATGCGATCTGGCAGAAACTCTGCCAAGGCAAGCGCGTAACTACCACCTATAGAGTGTGCAAGAATTTTTACTTTATCTAGTTTTAGGTGATCTAGTAGTTGCTCAAGATCCGAGCACCAGTCTTGGTGGTTACGTTCGGGGTGGCAGTCAGAATCTCCGTAGCCAGGACGTTCGGGAACAATAATTCGGATATTTTCTTGTTCAAAAAGGCTTGATGCACCCGGAGGTAACTCCATTGAAGAGCCCATAAGGTTATGTAGTAAAATGATGGCGTGAGTTTCGGAGCTGGTCGAGCAATATGGGTCAGTTGCACGTTTATTTTTTAAAAGTTCAGGCTTTGGATGATCGCAATAACTCATACGCCTGCCGTCTTTCAGGTAAATAACGTTCTGCTCAGGCTCGCTTGTTTGGTCAGCAATAGGAGATAAAGGCCTATCGAGTTGATGTGAGGAGCCGAGTTTATATAATAAGACTTTTCTGATTAACTCCGGTTTCCTAGTCACCCCAAGTTTCTGATAAATGTTGCTTAAGTGGCCTCTTACCGTTGCCTCTTTTAACTTTAGTTTGGTGGCAGTCTTCTTGCTGGATAGCTCATTGATCAAGGTGACTACGACTAGTGCCTCGGTATCTGTTAGCTGGTAGTGTGCCTTGAGAAGCTCGGTGTTAATTAGCTCTTCCTGCTCTGTTTGAAAACAGAGATAAAAATGCTGGCTGAGCTGCATATCTGCCTCATTGCCTGGCAAGGCGGTAAGATGGACCAGCTTAGGTTTGCCTTGGTATGCCTTTTTAGTGCTGAGGCTTTCTACAGCTGAGTCGACGGGTTCAAGTGCTAGTGAGATGATGCTGAAGTTTTGGTCGCCGGTTAATGGCATAAGCTCTGTGTTCAGCCGAAGGTGTTCCGCGCTCAGGTAACCCTGATCAATTTGCCAGTGCTGACTGGCATTGAAGAAGTGCTCAGCTCGCTCATTGATGTCAATTATTCGGCCTGTCTCATTAATAATTAATGCCGCCATGGGAATATGGTTCAGGGAACTTTCTGTCTGTAAGGGGTGTTCCTGGCTGCTAAGTTGGGCACTGATTTTGATCGCCGTTTTCAGGTGTTTCATGACACGCAAGGAAACGTCTCTAAACGGATGCTCATGAGGTAGGTTTTCAGAGATGGAAATACAGTTTGACAGGCTCAGCAGTAGATTGAACCATTCGTCTTTCTTGCTCGCGAAGCGATAGATAAGGGAGATCAGTTCATCTTCTTCGAGGCTGAATTTCTCTATGGTAAGTGGTGCGTTATTTTCGAGCAGGTTAATCATGACTACATCCTTGTGACTACTTAACTAATCCGTATTCAATACAGTGTTCAAATAAAAATAAAATTAGCGCTTCCTGGCTTTCAAGCCTAGTTTTACGAAGCACTGATTGGAGTTGCTTGCGTACAGTCTGTTCGGAGACGCCTCTGTGCTCTGAAATATCACTAAGGCGAGCTCCTTCGAATAGTAAAATGCTTAATTCTTTCTCTGCCTTACTCAGTTTCAGAGCCTGAAATCTTAGGTTTTCTTTTAAGTGTTGCGCATAGTTGGCGCCTAAAAAATACACCCATGCAAGGCCGGTTCTGGTGTAATGTCTGAACAGCCTGGGTACGCAAGCTGTCGTGCTGATAATTACCGGATATTCTATTTCATTAATACTTAGCTTGAACAACACGCTGTGCTTGCTTGTCGCATTCATACAGTCGTGGATAGCATTTCTAAGTACGATGCGCTGATTAGCCCGAGTGCATAACTTCAGTAGGTCGATGTGCTCACGAGCTAGATGCCTTAATGATGTACTCGCGTCAAACTCTTCGTTTGTAATAGATGAATTGATTAATTGTCTAAACAACTTATTGCTAAACACACTATTAACTTGGTTATCGACAGCAAGGGTGGGGAGTGGGTAGTGGCCCAGAACTTGATAAACTGATTCAATTTCTTGCTGCTGTTGGTTTATTTTATGGCAGAGAAGTAAGGCCTGGGCGATATGTGGCAGTAGGTGTCTCTGTGTATTGGATAGGGGGAGCTGGGCTTCTGCGCGGCGATCAAAAGCAATGCTAGCGACCAACTCGGCGCGATGGTCGAAAGGAATACACGGATAAAGTACGTGTTTGTGAACAAAAATATAATAAGAACTAGAGCTACCGGCCGGTGCTTCCTTGCGAATGTCGCTTAGCTCAGTCTCGCTCAATAACGAGCTTTGCCAAGGGATTAGGCGTTCACTAAGGTCAATTGAAGCGCTGCCGAAGATGTCGCAAAGTTCTTGTGCCAAGCCTTCGGGGCCTTTAGATGCACTGTCGTAGAGCTTTAAGGTGAGCACTGAGCTGTCAAGGGGCGCTTTTTTTATAGAACTGCTATACACGTTTTATTCCGAAACTTATCTATCAATGCTGTTAAAGCGTTTGTCTTTTATCTAGTGCGTTTATAAGTGAGCATCATAGGGAATTTTAAGCAACAAATCGGTCTTGACACTTTGTTTTTGTGACAAGACTTCTTAATAAGTAGAAGTACGTGGTGATTCTGTGATCTTATCGCACTGAATTTATAGGGCTTCGTCACAGCGGTACTTACTTGGCTAAGTTCGTGTTTAAGAGGGATGACATTTGAATAGCCTTCATTGATTGAGTTGGATCATGTCTCATATTCCAGAAAACATGCTAATCTGAAGATCTTCACTTACGGAGATCATGTATGAGTCATACTGTTGAAGGTCAAGAGACCCATAAACATTGGGGGCGTCTAGGGCGCTCCATCCTCAATGGAGTGATAGGTGACTACCTTGAAAAAGAATGTAACCCTTTGGCTATCCAGATGGGCTTTTATTACCACTACAAACGCTTGGTCTTAAATGAACACCTCGTTCATCAGCTGGATGCGCCGTTAAGTAATAAGGTGGTTGTATTTGTTCATGGGCTAACAAACCTGGAAACGGTTTGGGATTACCACCTAAAGGCTCCCAGTGAAGGGGAATCTCTCGTCGATCATTATATTGATAGCTGTTTCGACTATAAAGGCGGCGATGTCAGGGAAAACTATGGTACAAAGTTGCAGGAAGATTTTGGTTATACACCGTTCTATCTTCGCTACAATACCGGACTTTCTTTAGAAAAAAATGGTCGTCTTCTGGCAAAGCAACTGACTCAATTGCACGAAGCCTACCCGATTAATATTGATGAACTGATGCTTGTCGGTTTCAGTATGGGCGGACTCTTACTTCGACATGCTCAATATTGTGCCATCCAAACTGATATGCCTTGGCTCTCGAACTTAAGTAAATGTATGTACTTGGGTACACCGCACGAAGGCTCACCGCTTGAAAAGTTTGGCCACTTTAGCGGTGAAATCGTTCGACACTTTCCTCGGGATTACATTAGCCATTGGGCTGATTGGATTGATCGGCGGAGTGAAGGTATTCAAGATTTAAAGCATGGCTTGAAGTTTTTTGCTCCATCTGAAGACATTGAGTCGTCATGTGCGAGTTTCTATGATCAGGCTCGTCATTACTTTATTAGTGGTAGTGTTGGAAAGAATGAAGATAGCTTTATTAGCAGAGTGATGGGGGGTAGCTTGGTCAGACAGGGTAGTGCTAACCCGGGCTCTGCGCCAACACATAGCTAAAACGCTCACTTTGAAGGCCTGCCACATATTCCATTGGCGCACTCTGACCGCGTGTACCAGCAGATAGCATGCTGGGTTGATGAAGATGAGCGAAGATTGCGTACACGTCATGCGGGGAAAGCGCTCGATTTAATCAACTATCAGGTAATACGTAAACCCTATATCCCCGAAGCTGGGCAGCAAGATGTGTCCAATCAAGCTTTATTAGCAGGCACTATCGATTTGATGGCGAGCGCTTACGATAAAACGGTAGAAACAGTTGAGACGGTTCATTACTCAATTGCTGAAGAGCCCTTTTATGTGATGCAAAAATTACCCGTAGTGAGTCAAATAGCCAAACCTATTGAAGCCGTGCACCGAGATATTCTGGATATCGTCTATCGTTCACTAAGAGGTGGCGGCAAGCTTGTCCATCGTGCGGCTAAATTGCTTACCCCGGATGACCTTGCACAAGCTAGACCTAATGCATAGTTTTTACTTTGCCTTTCTATTACCATAAGTAGTGCTATCATAAAAATAACCCAAGCTTTTTCCACCACTTACATAATAAATTTAAGGTGAGTTACATGCCTATGCGTTTTATGTCTGCTTTTAGACACTTTTTACCTATGATTGTCTGCGCGATGCTGGCTGGACTGCTCTCTGGAGCAAGCTACGCCACAGATAATAAGCGGTTTGAATCGTCCGTTCGAATTGGTTACGTACCTCATCTTTCTTTCAAAGTTGATAACGGTATTGCTTCAGGAAGTCTTGCAAATTTGATGGAATGCTCGAGCGCATACTTTTCTCATGTCGAGTTTGTCGAAATGCCACACTACTCATTCATGGAAGGTGCGCTTGATAGTAATGTGATTGATATTGGTTTGAATATGGTCAAGACCAAATCGCGGGATAAAGTCGCTGAATATGCCTTTGACCTATATACCTCACGTATTTTACTCGTGGGTAATGGTAATTCCCGAAACAATCAAGGTGCAGGTATTCTTGCGGTTAAACAAGGCAGTGATATCGATATTTTGTTGTTGGCTAAGGGCTATCAAGTTAACACTCAAGCTTATTCGATTGATAGGCTGATCGAGATGTATCGTGAAGGACTCATTAATTCATTTGCAGAGTCAGAAGTGAGTATCTTTGATGCGCTTCAGGCTTTGGATGCGGATGAGGTCGATTATGATTATGAAGTACTGGCCGAAGCCGCTGGCGGAGCTTATGTCGCTAAGCACTTCTTGAAAAATAACCCCTCAGTGATTAAAGACTGGCAGCAAGTAACGAGTGTTTGTGCTTACCTTGCACCCAAGATCGAATTATAAGTAGATCCTGTTGTCAGGCCTATGCTCCCTTGATTCGGGCTGATCATCCCTAGGAAATTATGCCTCTTTTCTGATAGAATCCGCGTGCGCCGTAGAGATAGCTGTATAAGTTTTGTGCAGTTTTACGGTGCCATATTCTAGCGATTTACGAAAGAGGTTCGTTGCATGTCTGTTGTTCGATGGCTATTAGGCCGTATTATTCTATTAGTTGATTTTCTGTTTAAGCCTCGTAAACCCAAGCTTTCCAGCGAGAAGCAGTTAGAACTGGACGCGGCGACGCAGAACATATCGCTATATCAGTATGCTGCCTGTCCATTTTGCGTAAAGGTTCGATGGGCTGCGCGTCGTCAGGGCTTAAATATTGAGACTCGTGATGCGAAACGCAATAAGCAGTTTGCTGAAGAGCTACAGTCCGGTGGAGGAAAGCTTAAGGTGCCATGCTTAAGAATAGAAAAAGATGGTGAGCAACAATGGATGTATGAGTCGTCAGATATTATTTCTTATCTTCAAGAGCAATATACATAAGAGAGTCCTGCAGAGGGCCCCAGCCCTCGCTATGCGGAGTTAGATAGGTTCAAAGGTGCGACCTGCCAGCGAGGCTCGGTACAAATCTAGCTGTTACTCTCTCCAAGAACCTTTCTGATTTCCTGTTCTGCATAATCCAGTTCTTTAGCAAAAGAGCTTATTGCTTCTTCTTGCACTTCATTTGGGAACTGTGTGTTGTTTTCCAGATCAATTGCCAGGCAAGCTACTCTATTTATACCCAGTTCTTCAGCACTTGTGCGTAAGCGGCTTGCTTTCTCAGTGATCATTTGTTTGTTGATAGCGCTGAGCCCAGAGTTTAAGTGCTGTCTGATCTCGCCAACTTCAGCGACGAATTGCGATAAGGCACTCCGATAATGTTGCTCGTCTCCCAGGCTAGTTCGCAGGCCAATATTTTGGTCGAGCACGCCAGCGGGAAGGCCTGTTGATGAGCCAAAATTATTGCTTGACGAATCAGGGGCTTCGTCAACAAAATTATCAGGCTCAGGCTCAGGCTCAGGCTCAGGCTCAGGCTCAGGCTNAGGCTCAGNNTCAGGCTCAGGCTCAGGCTCAGGCTCAGGCTCAGGCTCAGGCTCAGGGCTTAGGTCATGAATTT
>NZ_LWGG01000741.1:0-7902 GCF_001635365.1 Oleiphilus sp. HI0128
ACTTCATGGCCAAGCTGGCTGCACTGGTACCCAAGCCGCGCGTCAACCTCACCCGATTCCACGGAGTCTTCGCACCGAACAGCAAACACCGTGTTCAGGTCACACCGGCTAAACGCGGAAAAAAGCCTGACAAACTAGAAGCAGCCGATACTGACTGGCTCGATAAGACCCCTGAAGAGCGGCACCACGCCATGACATGGATGCAGCGACTTAAGCGAGTCTTCAATATTGATATTGAGGTTTGCGAGCACTGTGGAGGGCATGTCAAAGTGATTGCCAGCATTGAGGATCCGGACATAATCGAGCAGATTCTTAAACATCTCAAACAGAAGGCGGCCAAAGCCGATACTAACCATCACAACCAGCCGCCAGAGCGAGCCCCACCACTGACTCCCAGCCTGTTCGGCCCATCGCAGACTCGTTTATTTAATTGACGCTCCTAAGCTCTCAATCCATGTACTGTCAGCCTTTGCGGCAGGCCGGTGGGGCAACTGTCGGCTAAAGATCCATTCGCCAGGCACTTTTCGGTCAAATCGACCAAAATACGACCTTCTTTGGGCGCTGTGAAGCTAAATTCCGGGGCTTAGGCAATAAAAATGAGCGGCAATTTCGGGTATGCTACTTCATCCGAAGGGTGAAAAGGTGCTTTAAACGTCCTATACGCCTCAATTCGCCTTCAACGTGCCGGTAGCCGTACAAAATCGAAGCGGCAAAGGTGTGTGGCAAGTAAAAGGCGTCATGCTATTCATTTTTATCACTGACTTTTTGATAATGATGCTGAATGCTTTGCTGTCAGCTATCTATTTCTTTTAGACTACTCTATCGACAAGGCTTAGGAGACTTCTACCATGATTAAAGCATATGCAGCGTTTGAAGCAGGTGGTGAACTAAAACCATTCGAATACGATCCTGGTGATTTACCAGACGACCAAGTTGAAATTGCCGTCGAGCACTGCGGCATTTGCCACAGTGACCTAAGCATGCTCAACAACGAATGGGGAATGACCCAATACCCTTTTGTGCCCGGGCATGAGGTGATCGGCAAAGTGAACGCCATCGGTAAGCGCGTTAAGTCGATTCAAATTGGACAGACTGTCGGCTTAGGCTGGCACTCTGGCTACTGCATGAGCTGCTCGTCCTGCCATAGCGGCGACCATAACCTTTGCGCTTCAGCCCAAGGAACCATCATCGGTCATCACGGCGGATTTGCTGACAAGGTACGCGCGGAAGAAAGTAGCGTCGTTGCCTTACCCGAGGGTTTTGAAGAGCCTTCAGCCGCCCCTTTGTTTTGTGCTGGCGTGACCGTTTTCAATCCACTTGTTGAATACAACATTAAACCCATCGACACCGTTGGCGTCATTGGGATTGGTGGACTAGGCCACTTAGCCCTACAGTTTTTACGTGCCTGGGGCTGTGAAGTCTGGGCCTTTACCTCATCTGAAGCTAAAAAAGCTGAAGCCCTAGAGCTTGGTGCGCACTATACCGTTGACTCCAAAAACCCTGACGAACTCAACGCTCTGGCCGGCAAGTTTGACTTGGTCTTATCCACCGTTAATGTGAAACTCAAATGGAACCAATACGTCAATACACTCGCCCCCAAGGGCAAGCTACATTTTGTCGGTGCGACACTTGAGCCTTTAGATCTTAACGTATTTTCATTGATGGCCGGTCAACGCTCAGTGTCTAGCTCTCCTGTTGGGAGTCCGCAAGCACTGCGCAATATGTTGTCATTTGCAAAGCGACACGACATTAAACCCAAGGTTGAGCACTTCAAGTTCGACCAAGTCAATGAAGCGATAGCCAGACTTGAGAGTGGCAAGGCGCATTACCGAATTGTCTTAAGCAAATAGGAAATTAGAATGTCCAAAGTTAGTATCGATTTCCCGGATTACGCTCACTTCTCGATGTCGCAATCAGTTCGGATACAGGACGTAAATTACCGTAAGCACCTCGGCCATGACAAATTAGTCTCGATGATTCATGAAGCCAGGGCTGCTTTTTTTGAATCGATAGGTATATGTGAACTTGAAGACAGCGCTCAAGGCTACATTCTGGCAGACCTGCAAGTCATGTATATCGACGAGGCTTTTTTTGGTGATGAATTGGTATTTGATATTGCTGTCACGGAGGTGTCGAATAGAAGCTGCCAAATGCTCTACCGAGTCAGCAAAGCCACAGATGACAAAGATAAGCCAAAAATCATTACCTTGGCAAAGACCGGTGTGGTTTTCTATGACTATGAGCAAAGAAAGGCAATTTCAGTGCCGCAGAGTATTGTAGTGTTCTAATTTCTGCATCAGTTAATTTTCCAGGTAATCGACGTCTCTGCATAAGGGGTAACTCCTAAATCGAACTGAGAATTACCCCCAATTTACCCCCTAATAAAAATATGCAAGGGGTAAAGCATGACTGAATCTGACGCAATTGACCGGATATGAACGTACCTGAAAGGCGACAACCTACGCTAAGCCACTGTAAATATTGGACTTTGACAGTACTTGACTGTAATTGAATGAATCTGACTGAAATGAGTATGGTGCCCGGGGCCGGAATCGAACCGGCACGTCCCGAAGGACGACAGATTTTAAGTCTGTTGCGTCTACCAATTTCGCCACCCGGGCTTTGGGGGCTTTTACATTTAACACCAAAGGGATGCTAAATGGAGGCGCGAGCCGGAGTCGAACCGGCCTACGTGGATTTGCAATCCAGTGCATAACCGCTTTGCTATCGCGCCTTTAAACTTGTACTAAACAAGAGCTTCAAATTCTACCATAGGATTGCAGCAATCCAGTGCACTCTTGTTAATCGGGCAGAGCCCTAAGCGCTTTGCTATCGCGCCTTTAAACTTGTACTAAACAAGAGCTTCAAATTCTACCGTAGGATTGCAGCAATCCAGTGCACTCTTGTTAATCGGGCAGAGCCCTAAGCGCTTTGCTATCGCGCCTTTAAACTACACCGTAAACTATATCGATAAATCTTTATAGTCCACTAACAAAAAACCTCGGATAAATCCGAGGTTTTTTAGAATTTGGAGCGGGAAACGAGATTCGAACTCGCGACCCCAACCTTGGCAAGGTTGTGCTCTACCAGCTGAGCTATTCCCGCAGATCACTTCATATTTCATTGCAACACTCTAGTAAAAAACAACTTTGCGTTGCCTGTGTTGCTGAAGTGGCGCATATATTAACGGATTCGATTTAAGAGTCAAGCAATGTTTAAGAGAATAATTCACTTTTTTTCAGCTATCTATTTTCCGAGAAGCAGATCGATTATTTTTTATACCAAAGCAGTAATACTTACTCCGCTTCTAACTCTCTTCAGAGAATAAGTGCTCCCACGATGCTGTGAGATATTGGTACATTGACCATAGCGTAAGAATCGATGCGAAGTATATAAGGCCAATCCCAGACCAATAAAACCAGTCAGATTCAGGGCCTAGCAACAACAGCATAATGGAGCCCATCTGGCACATAGTTTTTAGCTTACCGATGAACGACACCGCAACATTATCACGTTTGCCCTGCTCTGCCATCCACTCTCGCAAGGCTGAAACGACAATTTCACGCCCAATAATAATCATCGCTGGAATCGTCACCCAGACAGAGTAATAGCTTTCGATTATCACCGCCAAGGACATTGCCACCATCAGTTTATCTGCGACTGGATCAAGAAAAGCACCAAAGGGTGTAGTCTGGTTCCACTTTCTTGCCAGGTAGCCATCAAGATAATCCGTACAACCTGCAATAAAAAATAACGCTGCAGCTAAGATGGCACTCGATTCTATCGGCAAGTAATACGCTACGACAAAAACCGGAATAAGAACAATTCTGGAAACGGTAAGGATATTTGGTAAATTCATGAAAACTTCTAGCTGCCTTAGTAATACTTTATTTACGAGCTATGGAGCGTCAAATAGATATGCTCTGCCAAACTCGTGCTAATTCCTGATACTTTTGCTATTTCTTCGGTCGACGCCTTTTTGATATTCGAGACGCTACCAAAATACTGCAGCAACGCTTTTCGCCTCTTAGCCCCTACCCCTTCAATATTCTCTAACGTTGATTGACGCCTTGCCTTATCTCTACGATTCCGGTGCCCGGTAATCGCAAAGCGGTGGGCTTCGTCCCGTATTTGCTGAATTAAATGCAACCCCGGATTATCAGAAGCACAGTCTATCGTTTTTAAGTGGCCAGCCTTTTCAGGTATTAGCAATGTTTCAAAGCCGGGTTTACGCGTAACACCCTTGGCAACGCCAATTACATTAAGATCTGACAAGTTTAACCTGTCGAAGACCTCAAGTGCCAGATTTAGTTGACCTTTGCCACCATCAATTAAAATCAGGTCTGGTCGTTTATCGGGGTTATCTTTCAATGCCTTGTAGCGCCTTTCCAGTGTCTGACGCATTGCAGCGTAGTCATCCCCTCCGGTAATACCTTCAATATTATAGGTCCGATAGTCCGACTTCATTGGCCCCGCCTCATTAAAGACAACACAGGAGCCCACTGTTTTTTCACCTGAGCTGTGGCTAATATCAAAGCACTCCATGCGTTTGGGTCGATCCTCAAGCTGCAGTAGTTCCGCCAGAGCATCGAACTTATGAAACATGTTTTCTTTATTAGCCAAGTGCGTTTGCAGGGCATTTTCTGCATTCGTGCTCGCTAGCTTAAGCCATTGCGCCTTTAATTGTTTCACCTTGGTAGAGATTTTCACCTTCTTACCAACTACCTGCTCGATGGCTTCGGTAATCAATGCCTGATTACTCAATGATTCGTTTAGAACAATCTCTCCCGGAATATCTCTAGACTCATTCTGGCCAATATAATATTGCTCGACAAAGCTCGACAGCATTTCATTATTGCTCATCTCCAGAGACAACTTGGGGAAGTAGTTCTTATGGCCAAGAATTCGCCCGTTACGCACATAAAGCATTGATGCTACAACCGAGCCGCCTTTTGCTACGAGTACAACTACATCCAGGCTCTGCGTCCCACCCTCGGCAGACTGGCTTTCCTGAACATGTCGAAGATGCTCAATCTGATCTCTTATCTCTGCGGCCTCTTCGAACTTAAGCTCTATAGAAGCCTGCTCCATTTGCGAAATAAGCCTACGGATTAATTCAGGACTCTTTCCCTGCAGAAACATCTCAACACTTTTAACATCTTCCAGGTACTCTTCGTGACTAACCAAACCGACACACGGAGCTTTGCAGCGTTTTATCTGATACTGAAGACAAGGGCGAGAGCGGTTGTTGTAATAGCTATCATGACATTGGCGAACCTTGAAGATTTTCTCAAGCATGTTCAGGCTTTCTTTTACTGAACCAGAGCTTGGAAAGGGCCCGAAATAACGTCCAACCTTCCCTTTGCTACGCGCCCTTTTCATGGATAATGAAGGGTATTCTTTATCGCTTGCCAAATAGATATAGGGGTAAGACTTATCATCTCGCAAGAGAATATTGTACGGGGGCTTAAGGGTCTTTATCTGATTCTGTTCTAGAATCAGCGCTTCTGTCTCGCTACGGGTTAGCGTGACTTCTATTTTAGCGATTTTGCTGACTAGCGATTGAGTCTTAAGAGACAAACCCTGACGAGCAAAATAACTGGAAACACGTTTTTTGAGATGCTTTGCCTTACCAACATACAGTATGCTTCCGTCACTACCATACATACGGTAGACTCCCGGACTTGTAGTCAATCCAGATAAAAAGCTTTTAGAGTCAAATGAGGAAGATTCTGAGAAGGATTCTTGCAGATCAATTGGGTCGGTCGACATCTAACAAACCATTTCGCACAGCAAGCAAGGTCAATTCAACATCACTGGTGATATCCAGCTTTTCAAATATCCGATAGCGATAACTATTTACTGTCTTTGGGCTCAGACAAAGCTTGTCTGATATGCTCTGAACTTTCTGGCAATCCATAATCATCGTGGCAATCTGCAGTTCTCGCTCAGACAAACTGTCAAAAGGAGACGAGTTCGCTTTACCTAAGGCCATAGCCTGTGCAATATCAGGGCTAATATAACGCTCGCCGCTATGAACTTGCTTGATTGCCTTGATCATCTCAGAAATATGGCTGTTCTTCGAAACATATGCCGAAGCACCCGATTCTAAAACGTGGCTTGGGTAAGGATCATCAATACAAGCTGTTACAACTACGACTTTTGTTTGCTCATTTTGACGCTTTAGCCTTCGTGTTGCCTCTAGCCCACCAATGCCGGGCATTTTGAGGTCCATCAAGACAACGTCAGGGGAATGTTCGCGCGCTTTGCTTAAAGCATCTTCACCAGAAGATGCTTCACCGACTACCTCAATCGCACCGTCATCAAGCAACATACGCGCAATACCTGCACGAATCAGATCATGATCATCAACGACTAAGACTTTTATCAAAATAAATCACCCGCGAAAGCAACTAGAATTGTTAGACAATGAACGCGGAGATTATACAGCAATGCTTGTTAGTTTTGGTGACGAATTCAAGGTTTTCATCTTAAACCCCTGAGAATCAAGCCATTGAGAAGCTTCAAATTCACTCAAGCATACCGACGTTGCATAGGGGTGCTTAACCTTGAATATTTCTTCGAACTGATAGAGCAAGTGACTTCGGTTATTGCTACTAAATACAACAGCAATAGCCTTCATTCCTTTAATATAAGACCAAGCATTAAGCGCCTTTAGTGTTTCGATTTGAAACGACTCGGATAGAAGCATATCCATGCCCTTCAAGTTGATCACACAAGCCCACTCTCGGGTAAAATAGCGGTGAACCAAGCGTTTGTAACTAGCGACATAGTCTAAGGTATTCCCCTCATTCCATGTTCCAAGCATATCGATCGTCAAGATATCGTGCTTTGCATCGATCACAAAATTGGTTGTCTCTACGCGGCTCCCGCCTTCAGCGCTAGAACTCGGAGATGAGATAAAAGTAGACATGGCATTTCTCAACATTCAATTACAATTTACACAGCACTTAACAAAAGTGTATGTCATCACAGCAATATAGCGAGCTTTACCAACAAAAAAACATAAATAAATTTAAGTTAGACATAAAATCACTAATTTTAGAAGTACTTCACTAACTCCAACTCTAAATAATCTTCGTCTCTAAGGCCGTAGGTTTTCAATTGATTGTCACTTTCGGCGCCGTGAAACACGCGCGCCTCAATATTCAATTTAAGATCACTCGCCAAACGCTTATTCGCCTCGAATGAAAACATTATTTCCTCAGTACGCGGATCAACTATAAAGCCAGTTAGGATTTCAGAAGAGTCTTCATCATTAAAGGCATAACGCCATCCGGCAAAAATATCTCGTTCAAAAGCGTGAGTTGCGCGCTCTTTACGGTCATCAAACATATATTCCAATACCCACCCCAGATCAGCAGAGCTTTCGAAAATACCGACTTGAGTATATTCGAAGCCAAATACTGCGGCGCTATATCTGCTGTCAAAGCCAGAATTGGTTATCCCCTCAAACTTTAATAGCCAGGAGTCATAAATATACTGTAGTTCAATACCTGTCTGGTCAATCACTGAATAGTAAGGAATGAGCTTAGCGACAACACCGTTAACAACCGAACCACCATAATTAGCTTCTCGACTAGTGCCCGAGAAGTGCGACAATGCAAATTCAAGCTCACCAATGTAATGAGAATATCTGATCGCAACATCGTTGCGCCATTCTTTAGCGCCAGATTCGTAAAACGCTTCATCATTGCTTACAGTCACGGGGGTAGCCGACAAGCGACCATCTTCACCAACAAAGGTTCTTTCGCGAAAGTAAGGTAGCCAGAAAAGATCTACCGTTCCCCAGTCTCGTTCAAGTGAAAACTTAAGCATCGCCTGACCGAGTTTGTCTTCGCCATCAGGGTTTTCGACGCTGTCACTTTGATTAACGATATC
>NZ_LWGG01000742.1:0-3692 GCF_001635365.1 Oleiphilus sp. HI0128
GCAGTTTGCACATCCGAGGACTTGGGGGAGACTGCTTCAATTACTTGAAGGTTCAGCTCTTCAGCATGTTGCTTGATTAGCTTGAGAAGTGAAACAGAATTAGCTTCTCCTGGGTTGTAGATAATACCGAGTTGCTTACTGGCAGGGAGGACCTCTTTAATCATCTCTAAATGCAGTTTTATCGGTGTTAGGTCCGACACGCCTGTAACGTTTTTGCTCGGTTGCTCCCAAGACTTCACCAGTTTGGCTGCAACAGGATCGGTCACTGCGCTAAAAACTATGTTGGTATTTCTGGCAGAGGCAACCGCAGCCTGGGCTGAAGGGGTGGCGATAGCTACAAATACGTCCGGCCTGTCGCCTGCAAATTTTTTGGCTATTTGGGCTGCAGTTGCCGGTGCGCCTTGTGCACTTTGGTAATCCCACTTAAGATTTTCTCCGTCTTTCCAGTCATGCTCGGCGAGGACATCCTTAACGCCCTTTCTCACTGCATCAAGGGCAGGGTGCTCAACAATCTGGGTGATTGCAACGTGCTTACTTTCTGGAGTGGCAAGCGTATTAAAGGATAGAAGGCTCGCTAGATATGATACTAGCAGTAGGTTGAATAGAGACTTGCGGGGCCAGGATAAGAAGTGTTTCATTAATTGCATCCATCAAATTATTGTCATGAAGCGATAAAAGTGGCTAAAGCTTCTTATTTTTTGCATGGTAATCAATCGTTAGCTTGCGGCCAAGCGATTCTGGGAGGATAATGCCTGTTTAGATTATGTACAGCTAAAGGCAACTATTCGAATAGGGGTAATATTATTCCGTCACAGCCCATGCTGAACATAGGATCAGGAATGTTAAGGTCAGGGTGACCGTTGTGGTATGGAACAATTTTGCTTTTATTAGTCTGGTTTGCGCTCTATTGAGTACAGCCAGTGCAGTACTTTGCTTATCGGCAAAACGCCAGGGAGGGTCGATTCTTTTTGGCCTAATCTGTACGCTCTTGGCTCTCTGGTCTTTTAGCTTGTTCGTTGGAATGTCTACCAACGAGCCTTCACAAGCTTTGTTTTGGGCACGTTGTGCTAACTCAGTCGTGTTATTCCTTCCGGTCTTGTTGTTTCACTTTGTTGTAAGCTTTGTGGGTAAGCAACATGCCTACGAGCGTGTTTCTTTCTCATACTATCTTTTATCGCTTCTCTATTTGAGTTTGATATTTATCGCTCCAGAGCATTTTCTACACAGTCCCAGCTTTCGTTTTGATGCTTTCTGGTTCCCTGTAGGGGGGAACTTGTTCTATCCGTTTCCGGTATTTTTTGCCGGGATTATTGGGCATACTCTATATGTCCTACTGCAAGAGAGAGCCGAAACAACCCGCTCAGGTAAGTTAAAGTTAGACTATCTGATCATGACGATTGCCCTGGGTTTTTTAGGGGGTGGGATGACGCTTTCTCTTGAGTTTGATATCAATATACCGCCTTATGGCTTACTTTCAGTCGCCCTTATGGTGGTGATATCTACCTACGCAGTATTGAAACATGACCTACTTGAACTGCCCGAGACGCTGAGTTTTGTTATCACGCGTTTGATGATTTACATTTGCATCGTTGGTTTCGTGGTTTTAATGCTTAAAGGTGGCATCTTTATAGATCAAGCGTATTTGAGTGTTTCTCAGACTGTATTTCTGGTTCTTATCACCATCTGTTCCTGTGAATTTTATGCAGCGATGAAATCTCGCTTACAAGCGTTTTCAGATAAAGTCCTGGTTCGTCAGAAACTTGATGCTGAGCGGCACTTTCGAGACCTAATGTATCAGCTAGATCAATCTGATGACTTTGAGTCGATGTTGCCAATTCTTCGGCAGTTTTTTGAGCAACAAAGCTATATCCATCACTATGCATGGTATTTGGATAGGGTTCTATTGGAGCGAACTTTATCCAGGAAAGAGTTGGAGCGCTTTGATGCGAATGACCTGAGCGCTGAGAGAAACTATCAACGCATACTATTTAGCGGCAGTGATGGACGCCGCCATGATCGTTTACCCTCTTCTATAAACGTGCACCTGCAGGGTGAGGCTGAGGAAAGAACGCTTAACGCCCAAATGGTTGAAATTATGTCAACTGAGCAGCTCGATGCTGCCTATGATTGGGTCGAAATGGTGCCGGGACGCGAGATGCTGGGTTTGCCTGTTGTTGCAAATAGTGACTTTAGGGGAATGCTCTTAGTCGTCGTCAGTAAATCTGACATGCGTTTGAAAGATCAGTCGAGGTTACAGGCTTTGTCGTCTAAATTGGGTCGACTCATTGAGCGTGTAGAGTTTTTTCGCCGTCAGGCTTTCCAGGAGCAGCGCTTCTTATTTCAAAAAATGCAGAGTTTGCAGTCTTTGGCCGGTAATATCGCCAATGACATGAGAGGGCCTTTAGATCAATTACATGCCTTTGTTGAACATGCTGCATTGGTACGAGCGGAGCTAAAAGATGAGAGATATTTAGATAGTCCCTATAGCCAAGCTCATGTGGCTATCGCGCGAAGTGCTCAGGTGATCGACATGAGTCTAGGTCTGGTGAAGGATGAACCCATCGATGTAAGTACCTTCAAGGTGCTTTCAATTCAGAGTGTAGTAACGAAGAGTTTGGCAGAGTATGTGTTTATGCCAGGAGAGCGAGAGAGAATACGAACAGACTTACGCCAAGACTTCTTGTTCAAAGGTGATGAATGGTTATTGATTTATGCTTTGTTTAACATACTAAAAACGGCCATCAATCACTCTGTCGTGGCTAAAGGCGAAGAGATCACTATTGATAGTCGGGTTGAGGGTGGCCGTAATGTATTATTATTGCGTTATAAAGAAGGTGTTCAGCGTTCTCAGCTAGAAGGTTTAAGAGTTGTGGATGAAGATTCATCTAACCTTGATCTGGCGACCGTCTATTATCGACGGGTCATGAGCGCTTTAGGGGGGGCGATAAGTTATTCCACTGACTCGGAGCAATGCACCGAAATTCTATTGGTTTTCCCCTGTTTAAGAACGGGAGGCGGTGATAGTGAATCGATTCTGGATGAGCTGAGCGTTGCTCCTTAGCACTCTATATCTCTGCGTTTTCTTGAACTAAGACAATCAGCTTTTTGGGTCCATGAGCGCCATAGGCTAGTGTTTGTTGTATATCTGCTGTTTTCGACGGGCTGGAAATAAACAAAACATTGCTTGGCATTTTCTCGCATTGACCCCAAGGTTCATCATTGAGCAAACTTGATAAATCCGGGTAGATTTGATCCTCTTGTAGTAGCACTAGATGTATTGGTGGCACAAGCGACATCATTCTAGGTTCGTCTTTATTTGGCAGCAGCAATAAGGTTCCGGTTTCGGCTATTGCTCCCTGTGCAAGGGTGATGCCGATATCGATGTTATGGAATAAGGTTTCCCGAAGGGTTTCATAAGCTTGTGAGTAGCGTGTAATGCTGATGTTATTATTATGAAGGCGCAGAGCTTGTTCAATTTCGCTTTGGTATGCAAGATTATTCCCTAATAAGCAGTGCTTGGCTTTTTCTCTTTCCATGATGTCAGTAAGTGTTGTTTTCCACTTAAACGCGCTAACTCGATGTACTTCTGCGTGATTTTCTTCTAGTTTTGAGATCAGCTGCCTAAGCAAATCTTCAGCTTGAACAATACCACTACGACTTCTATGGGAGCTAGGCAAACCCTCGCGTTCTGG
>NZ_LWGG01000743.1:0-3055 GCF_001635365.1 Oleiphilus sp. HI0128
TTTGTTCTACTGGTAAGCAGGGTTTTAATCGTAACTTGTCTACAGAAGAGATTGTTGGCCAGATTTGGAATGCTATTGCCTCCTTTGAAGAACTCGACCGGGTAAAAGATCGTCCCGTAACAAATGTTGTGTTTATGGGTATGGGCGAGCCGCTGTTAAATTTTGACAATGTCATGGATGCTGTAGACATCATGATGGATGATTTCGCTTACAGCATTTCCAAGAAGCGTCTGACAATCAGTACTGCTGGTGTCGTGCCAGCAATGGATCGAATGGGCGAATTTACCGATGCCTCGATTGCAATATCCTTGCATGCACCAAACGATGAGCTTAGAAACGAACTGGTGCCGGTGAACAAGAAGTATCCGATTAAGATGCTGCTTTCATCGCTAAAAAGCTATCTGGATCAGCTTTCGGATAAACGAAAAGCGACCATCGAATATACCCTAATTGCAGGAGTGAATGATCGAAAGATTCATGCAGATCAATTGATCGAGATTTTGCGTGGAATTCCCTGTAAGATCAACCTTATACCTTTTAATCCTTTCCCAGGCTCAGGGTATAAAAAGCCCTCAAACAACGAGGTCCGATGTTTTCAGGATTGGTTGATTGCGGGTGGTTATATCACGACCGTTAGAACAACGCGTGGTGATGATATTGATGCGGCTTGTGGGCAGCTTGTCGGTCAGGTTGAAGATCGAACGAGACGCAGTGCGCGCTACGCGGATGCAGCAAATACAATTGCTGCAAAACAGCTATAAAATATATTGGTTTGGTTAATTTTTATAGAAAAAGAGACCGCAATGAAAGCGGCTCGTATAAAAAATAGAAAAAGGCAGATTAAATTCGCATGCTGTTTTTGAATAAACAATACAGATTCTTATTGAAGGGCTGGCTGATAGTCTTCTGCCTTCTCTTGCAAGCTTGTGTGACGACGACCAATAGTTCGCTAACTGATAAGGCCGATCCGGTTGTCGCAGTAGGGCGTTATGTGACGCTTGGTCTTGAGTACATTAAGCGGGATGACCTGCATCGAGCTCGAAAGCACCTGAACAGAGCGTTGGAGATATCACCACTGGATGCCCCAGCTAACGCAGCTATGGGCTTGGTTTACCACCAGGAAGGGGAGACAGTTGCTGCTGAGAATTACTTTAAACAGAGTTTGGAAACCGACCCAAGCTATACGCGTGGAAGAAGTTATTACGGCGCGTTTTTGTATTCAGTTGACAGAATTGAGGCGGCGCTTGAACAGTTTAAACTAGCATCTGAAGATACGCGTTATGAAGGCCGTTCACAAATATTCTCTAATATCGCTTTATGCCAACTTAAACTAGGTAATAGTGCTGAAGCAATTGAAGCTTATACCAGTACTTTGCGCTTGGATCGTAGTAATGGTCGTGCGCTATCTGGTGTAACGGAGCTGCTGATCCAGTCCAACGATTTTGAAAGAGCTCAGCATTATTATAATCGCCTCGTACGGTTGATTCGTGAGCGCGGTATGCAACACTCAGCTCAGAGTTTATGGCTGGGAATCAGGATTGCCAATTATTATGATAGTTCTCAGCAAGTGATTACTTTGGCAGGCTTACTCGAGCAAATGTATCCCGATACTGAAGAAAACCAGCTTGCCAAGAGTTTACTTGGAAAAAAAATAACGCTAAATGGTGCTAGTCGATGAGTAAGGAAACAGCTGATATTTCGTCAAGCCCAGGCTTAATTCTCCGGACTGCACGAGAAGAGTTAAAATTTTCTATCGACCATGTTGCACATGATCTTCACCTAAGGGCAAGTGTTGTGCAGTCAATGGAGAATGAAGATTATGACGACTTCAGTAGCGATGTTTTCTTAAAAGGTTATTTTCGCTCTTATTGTCGTTTGGTTAACTTGCATGAAGAGCGAATGGTTGAGCTGCTTGAGGTTCAGTTACGTACTCGCAAGAATGAAATCGAGAATGTAGCCTTAAGCGCTAAAAAAGCCGAGAAAGCCAAGTTCCGAAAGAAACTGATCAGTGTAATGTTTGCATTGGCTTTAGTTGCTGGTTTGAGCGTGTATGTTTTAGGGTATTTACTGGTGGAAGATAAGCCTCTACAAGAGGGCAGCCCCTTACCTGAAAGTACGACTTCGGCGCCTAGTGATCAATCACTCAGTACTGAAACTGAAGGCCAACAGCTTATGCTTAATAAGCCAAAATCTGAAGCTCAGGACACGCTCGAAGACTCTCCCAAATCAGCGCTTCCAACTGCTACAAACGCAGCACAGACTCTGGCAAATGAAAAGATTGTGATCAAGGCTGTGCCAGAAGAAACTGAGGGAAATACTTCCACAGCTTCGCTTGAAGACGCGCCAAACATAGTTGAACCCGGTACTGATAGCGATAAGCCTCCAGTTGTTGAGGAGAAACAGTTTTTTAATGCAAGTTTTACTGCCGAGTTTAGTGGCGATTGCTGGTTCAAATTTACCAATGCAGAAGGTAAAACTGTATTTGCTGCTTTAAAACGTGCAGGCAATAAAGTCAATTATACGGGGCCAGCTCCTTTTACAATGGTTCTGGGCGATGCCAAGCAGGTTCAGGTTGAGTTTGAAGGGAAGGCGGTTGATTTAATACCGCATACTGCCAAGAACGGCAGGGCTCAATTGACCTTAAGCCCATAATGCTAATGATTTGTTATGAGTGGCCTTCTCAGGTCAAAGGATTAAATGAATGAAGTTTGAATCGCCTATAAAACGCAGAAAATCCAAGAAGATATGGGTTGGAGATGTGGCTGTCGGTGGCGATGCACCTGTTGCTGTGCAAAGTATGACCAATACTGACACCTGTGATGTTGACGCGACGGTAGCCCAAATAAAGGCATTGCAGGACGCAGGTGCCGATATCGTGCGTGTTTCGGTTCCTAGCATGGAAGCGGCAGAAGCATTCAAAGAAATTAAGAAGAAGACCTCTATTCCACTTGTTGCTGACATTCACTTTGATTACAAAATAGCCCTAAAAGTAGCCGAATACGGCGTGGATTGTCTGCGTATTAACCCTGGTAATATAGGTAAAGAGGACCGTATT
>NZ_LWGG01000744.1:0-4218 GCF_001635365.1 Oleiphilus sp. HI0128
TACCTATTTTCAGTGCTGAATTCTTATGAAGTATCTAAAGCAATTTAATCATCAACTTAAAAAAGTCCGGCAGTCGAAGAAACTTTCGTATATTGATGTTGCGGAGTATTGTTTAGTTGACCCTTTGGTCGTTGAGTCGTGGGAAGCCGAAAGTAGTGAAACACGCTGTTATCCTAGTTTGGATAACCTTCTTGATTTGTGTTTTAAGACAGCCATGCCTTTAGAAAGTTTTGTTGATGTGCCTAATATTGAAACCGGCCACCAATTGGATTTGCCTGGTATCAATGACAGTGATGCGGAGGATTTGGGGGACTCATTAGTTGAGTTGGGACGACAGATTGAAAAGTTAATACCAACTGATGATGAGCGTGAGTTACTTCGGCGTTACCGTAAAAGCGATGCGCAAAGTAAAGAGCTGATACTTCAGCTAATTGCAAACTAAGGCTATTAGGTCTTTAATTGCTTTGTTCTTTTTTGATGGAGCAGGAAGTTTGCCGCGCTAAGGCGCTGCAAACTCATTTATTTGTATCGACTACGATTCTGCTTTGTATACGTTTTCATAGACATAGTTAGTCGCTTGAATAAAACCATCGACACTACCACAGTCAAAACGCTGACCTTTAAACTTATAGGCTAGCACGCAACCTTTTTTCGCTTGAGTGAGCAGGGCGTCGGTGATTTGAACTTCTCCACCTTTTCCGGGCGGTGTTGCTTTGATGATATCGAAGATGTCCGGTGTCAGAATATAACGACCGATAATTGCTAGATTTGAAGGAGCATCTTCCGGAGCCGGCTTTTCAACCATGTCAGTGATACGGTATAGGCCATCCTTCATGCATTCGCCTGCAATAACACCATATTTATGCGTTTGGTCAGCAGGAACTTCCTGGATCGCTACGATACTGCAGCGGAACTGATTATATAACTCTGCCATTTGCTTAAGCACGCCGTCGCCGTTTTCATCTGCCGTACAAAAGTCATCTGCCAAAACAACTGCAAAAGCATCATCGCCAACCAAACCTCGACCGCTATAGATTGCGTGGCCAAGACCTTTCATTTGATGCTGTGGTGTAAATGAAAAGGTGTTATTTTCCATTAAATTCCGAATGGAATCGAGCTGAGCCTCTTTTCCCGAACCTTTAATTTCATTTTCTAGTTCGTAGCTAATATCAAAGTGATCTGCAATGGCTCGTTTGCCTCTACCTGTGACAAAACCCATTCGGTTCATGCCTGCCTGGTGCGCTTCCTCAACGCCATATTGCACAAGGGGTTTATTTACGAGAGGTAGCATTTCTTTAGGCATTGCTTTTGTTGCGGGTAAGAAACGGGTTCCGTAGCCTGCAACTGGGAATAGGCAGTTTTTGATCATAGTATTGTCCATAATGGTAACTATTGGCCGATGTCTTCAACGCAAGCCAACAATAAGTTCATATATCTGTTAGAAGCTTAAGTCTATATTATTGATCTTAAAGCTTTATGACAATTATAGCGGAAGTATCGAGTTGTAAAAATAAAGTTTGGCATAAATATTGTTTCCACATACTTCACTTTAGCGCCTCTTGGTCTTTACTGCTATATTGTGAAGACGATGATTAATAAGTCTAAAAATATTGATGCAGGATAGGCACAGGATATGAGCCAGAATTATGATGAACTAACTTTGTTATCTGTTCGTTCCGCCTTTGACCATTTGCAGTCAACAATTAACCGCGCTTTGCAGAGAATAGAGCGGCAAGCACAGCTGAATAACTCCCAGGTTTTTTCTGCTATAAAGGAGCGTCGTAAGTTAGCAAAAGTGCTAATGTTGGATAAGCGAATTATTCATTTGTATAAGTCCATGTCTTCACAGCCCACACTAAAAATAAAAGATAGTGAGAGCTTGGTCCACTGTGAAATAAGCTCTACGGTAGTTATTCACGAAGGTGATGAGAAAAAAATCCAATTTACGCTAAATGATAATACCTACACGCTTCAGTTTGCGGATAGGGCGGGTGCTTGCATAAGCTTTTATGGGGAAACTTTCAAAAGCTCAAACTTATCGCTTTTATTGTCTTCTGGAGAAGAGGTTCTTACGCTACATTTGGATTTAGAAGGCGAGCAAGAAACCATAACAGAGCAGCAAATTACCCGCTTCATTCCCGGGAAGTGGATTTACGATATTATCCATGCCTATGAGACCTTGATAACCTCAGAAAACCTCAAATCCATTGATGCGGCCTATAGTGACGAAGGGCTGGAGATCTTAAAACATAAGTTTGGCTTGTAAGAATTTATGCGGTGTTTGAGTGTCTTAGTGCTTAATTTCGGGTCTTAAACGAAAAATGCCGCATAAAAATGCGGCATTTTGAATAGGTGCTTCCCTTACCATTCCTTAGGTAACCAGCCTTCCTTGTTTACTTCCTTGTCCATATCCATATGTTGCTGTCATCGTCCTGACAATCAGCGTCGTCCTGATGGAAATGAATATTACGCATGTTCTTGCCTTCAGTATGTAGGTGATAATGCAAAAGCATGTAGGAAATATCTTACATTGGGAGCAAATAGTACGTTATTGAAGTGGGCCAGGCCTTTCGATACCAAAGCCTTGAGCGAAGTCTACACCAATTTCTTTTAGTGCGTCGGCGGTTTCCTGGTTTTCTACAAATTCCGCAATGGTCTGCAAGCCCGCTGCATGGCTAATACCATTGCAAGCTTCAACAATTCCACGATCAATCGGATCGTGTAACAAGTTCAAGACAAAGCTGCCATCAATTTTCAGATAATCTACTGGAATCTTCTTAAGATAAGAAAAGGAGCTCATCCCAGCACCAAAGTCATCGAGTGCAAATTTAAAACCTTCTTCTCTGATCTCGGAAATAAACTCTACGGCATCCTTAAGGTTGTCGATAGCACTGGTTTCGGTAATCTCGAAGCAAATACGTTCAGGAATGAACTCAAACTCTTTTAGTAAATGCCGAATATCTTCAAAGAAAGAGGCGTCACTAAGTGAATTACCTGACAAGTTGATGAAAAATGTTCCTTGATCCTGATACCCTAAACCTGATTCAGCCAAGTACTTAAACGCATTTTTTACCACCCATCTATGTAAACGTGGCATAAGTTTGTAGCGCTCGGCTGCGGGAATAAAGGAGCCGGGGTAAATCAGTTCTGAGTCATCATTAAGTCGAACCAGAAACTCGCCGTGTGCACCGCCACTACAGTGTTTTTGGAGGCCTTTCATGCTCTGGAAGTGGAGTATAAACAAATCATCAGCTATCGCTCGTTTAATGCGGCTGACCCATTGCATTTCACTTCGCCGTTGTAAGTGCTCTGGGTCATCTTCACTGTACCATTTAAGGCCGTCATGACCTTTTTCTTTGGCGACATTGCAGGCCATGTCAGCACAGCTCAGAACGGACTGGACCGAAGAGGTTTTATTATTAATTGAAACAATGCCGATACTAATGCTGGTCGTGAAACTTTTTCCATGCCAGGTGAAGTTTAGGTCTTTTATTGCGGTCTGTATGGTTTTCGCAATCTAAATAGCTTGACGCTTATCTTTGTTGTAGGTGAGTATGCCAAATTCATCGGCACCAAGACGTGCCAAGGTATCCTTGTCTTTAGTTTGGCGGAGTAAAACAAGTGATACTTGCTTGAGTAGATCATCGCCTGCAACGTGGCCGCAAGTATCGTTAATGATCTTAAATTGGTCCAAATCCAGTGACATCAAGGCATATTCTGCATCATCCGATGCTGAAAGTTGAAGTGCTTTAGATATTTGACCTTCGAAGTACTCGCGATTGCCTAGCCCTGTTAGGTGGTCATGTACGGCTAAATGTTCTAGATTCTGTTCTGCGAGTTTTTTGCTTGACGGGATTCGCTCTCTCTTATTTCTCTCTCGATGGCTGGAATCAGTCGAGCGAGATTTTCTTTCATTACGTAGTCTTGAGCCCCGGCTTTCATTAGCTTAATGGCTTCTCGTTCGGGGATCTCCCCTGACACAATAATAACTGGCAAATTCTCATCGCGATCACGGATGGTTTCTAAAGCTTCTTGGGAGGAATATCCGGGGATGCTGTGATCTGAGATAACAAGATCCCAGTCGGACTCTTCAAGCGCGCTTCTAAGGCTTCGATCAGTTTCAACTCTTGTTGAGTGAATATCTAAGCCGCCTTTTTTTAGTTCACGTAACAGCAATATGGTATCGTTTTCACAGTCATCAACGATTAATATATTATA
>NZ_LWGG01000745.1:0-14005 GCF_001635365.1 Oleiphilus sp. HI0128
AACTCCTTATGGGTGTCCAATCCGACAAAAATTATGGTATTGTTTTTCATGGTGCTGGCCTCCGCTTATATGGTATGACACATATATTATGGCTCTGGCTTTGCTAACCCACGATAGGAGGTCAGCACTCTTTTGGGACGTGGGGAGTCATTATGTCTATACGTAAAAGGTAATCTGAATTTTGCTGAACAAGGAAGTAAATAATAGATTGGCGGCCGTAATCATTATTGTGTCTGGTATCGCAGTATTCGCATACGCAGCTTTTCAAATTGATTGGGCTAATATTGAGCCATCTTTCAAAAGCATTTTCTTCCCAGTATTGTTCTTTTTTATAGTTGTTTTATTTGCTTTTAAAGTTGCTAGTAACAAAGATATTGATGTCACTAGTAAAGAGACAGATTCGAAAATAAGCGAAGCCATCGATAGTTTTAATCACAAAACAAGGCATATTCAAAACTTGGTAATAGGTTCAATCGTATTATGCTTATTAGCAATCTGAATCGACCAGCCTTCTTTAGACGCTTAATTGCTTTATAATTATGTGTATTAAGGAGAAAGTATGTCTCAGCGATTTACCGAAGAATTTAAGATCCAAGCAGTTAAGCAAGTTACCGAACATGGCCATTCAGTTTCTAGCGTTTCTGTACGGCTTGGTATAACTGCCAGTTCGCTCTACAACTGGATGAAAGTGCATGGTCCAGATAGTGATGAACACAAAAAACAACTCGACCACGAAAACAAAATTAAGCAGCTAGAAAAAGAGCTTAAGCGTGTCACGATGGAACGCGACATCCTAAAGGAAGCAACCGTATTTTTCGCGGGCGAGTCAAAGAAAAATACGCGTTCGTAAAAAAAAGGCTCAACAATTACCCTGCCAAATTGATGTGTGAGACGCTTTCTATTCAGCGGAGTGGCTTTTATGCTTGGCTGAATCAGCCCAAGTCAAAGCGCCAGATTGAAGATGAACGACTGACAGGGCTTATCAAGCATTCTTGGTTGGAAAGTGGTTGTGTTTACGGCTACCGGAAAGTAACGAGCGATCTGCGTGACTTAGGTGAAACCTGCTGCAAACATCGCGTTGCACGATTGATGAAGCAGGAAGGAATCAGGGCTCAAGTAGGTTACAGAAGGCATAGAGGCCACTATGGCGGCAAACCCGCAATCGTCGCAAGCAACGTATTAGATCGCCAGTTTTCTGTAGCCATGCCAAACCAAACTTTGGTGACTGATATTACTTATATCAGAACTCACGAAGGTTGGCTCTATCTTGCTGTGGTACTGGACTTATATTCTCGTGCCGTAGTTGGTTGGTCTATGAGCTCAAGAATGGAATCCGAGCTTGTTACTCAAGCTCTTCTTGCAGCAGTGTGGCGAAGAAAGCCGCGGAACCAGGTGTTAATACACTCTGATCAAGGCAGTCAGTTTACGGGTTACGAATGGAATGACTTTCTAAGCGCTCACAACCTTAAAGCGAGTATGAGTCGGCGAGGAAATTGCCATGATAACGCAGTAGCGGAGAGCTTCTTTCAGCTTCTCAAGCGTGAGAGAGTAAAGAGGAAAATCTACTCAACAAGAGAGCACGCACGAGCAGATATTTTTGATTACATTGAAATGTTTTATAACTCTAGACGTAAGCATGGGGAAGCTAATAATATGCCTCCACTGGCTTATGAAAAGTTAGAAGAATTCAAACAGAAAAGTGTTTAGTTAAAGCTGGTCGATTCAATCCTTGTGTTGATGACACAAGGATATCGAATAAAGAATGATCAGCCAACTTAGCAAAGTGTTATGTCGGCTTTCGGGTCTTTTGTAATATAAGAAAAGCCAGGCAAATAGGCATGGAAAGCGATGCTCGCGTTATGTCGGTTTTCCTCTTTTAGGTAATGTAAGATATCGAGAAAAATTTTCTTGGATCCTATGAACGGTTTACCCGCAAGGCCAATGTTCTAGTTTTCCAAAAGAGTAGGGCGCAGACACAAAATATTAATGGCCCCGGTTCACATATTGCGAACAAGAGCCATATGCCTTACACTGTTCACATATTGCGAACTAATGGAAGTTTTATGCATGTTATTGCCAGAGGTATATTCGTTGAAGCTATCAAGAAATACCCAAACGATGCCAATGCGATAGAAGATTTTTATCGACTACTTAAGAGTGGGAAGTTTAAAGATCATCACGTACTAAAAAAGGCAGTGCCGTCGCTAGATAACTTTAAGTACAAAGATAAATGGTGGGTAGTTGATTTAGGCGGTAATAACCTAAGACTTATCGCATTCATTGAGTTCCGCCATCAACGTGTTTACGTAAAATACATTGTCGACCATAAAGAGTATGATCGGCTCACAAACCGTTATAGAAGAAAGGAGCTGAAATGAACATACAACACATTACACAGCTTGCGCATGAATTACAGAGTGAGATGCCATTTATCGCTGGTATACATTCACAGGAAGATCATCAAGAGGCACTTTTGCTTATGGATGAACTTATTGAGGACTATGATGCAAACTTGCTTCTTATTGATGTCTTGTGGGCAAAAATTCATGCGTATGAAGAAGAAGCCCCTGAGTTTCATGATTTTAACACTAGTATCGAGTCTAAAGATGCAGGCGCATCCATGTTGCGATTGCTGATGGATCAGCATAACTTAACTATGTCAGATTTTAAAAATGAGATTGGCCCGAAAAGTTCAGTATCTATGATATGTAGCGAGAAGAGGTCACTTACTAAAGAGCATATTGAAAAACTTTCAAGACGTTTCGAAATCAGTCCGTCGTTATTTTTCTGACCAGGCTGTACAGTTAATCTTTAAAGTGTCCAATAAGATCTATTATTGGACATAGTGTATGAGTTAATCTAGTCTTTACTCATAAAGCGTTAAGTCCTATGGCAACTCCAAGATCAATCCCTTTATTCCCAGCATACAACGAGCTTAAAGACTTTGACTGGCGTGATTACCCACAGCTAGATCAGTTTTTCAACGACAACCCTAAGTGGTGCCGTGAACACTGGGATTGGGCGCGAGAGTATTTGATTTTCCTTGGCAGAAACAAATCTGAGCATACTTACATTAGATTCCGTTCTGACATAGAAAAATTTTTGCTGTGGAGTTTTTTGGTGGCAGAAAAGCCTGCTGTCGATTTTAGAAAGAATGACTTACTTGATTATTCAGAGTTCTTCTTTAAGCCACCGCAAACTTGGATAGGTCTAGCCAATGTGGATAAATTTGTACCGTCTGCTGGTCTGTACGAATTTAATAAAAGCTGGAGGCCTTTTAGATATATAGCCGAAGGTAGTGATGCTGATAAAAAGAAATACAGGCCTTCACAGCAATCTATACTTGCCATGTTTTCTGCTATAAGCGGTTTCTACACACACTTAATGGAGAGCGAAATAGCATTAGGAAATCCGGCAGGTCTTGCAAAAAAAGACTGTAAGCGATTAGTTAAGGATGCACAGGTAAAAGAAACAAAGCGGCTAGACCAGGCACAATGGGATTTACTACTAATTACGGCTGAAAAAATGGCTGACGAAGACTCACTCTTTGAGCGGAATATTTTTTTATTGGCTGCAATGAAAACAATGTTTTTGAGAATTTCTGAATTAGCTGAGCGTGACGACTGGATACCTGTTATGAGCCACTTTTGGCAAGACGATAAGAAAAACTGGTGGCTCAAGATATACGGTAAAGGAAAGAAAATTCGCGACATTTCTGTCCCAGATAGCTTCCTGCCTTATTTAGAACGTTATCGGCTATGGCGTGGCTTGCCTGCATTGCCTGGTAGACAGGACAAGCAACCAATTGTGGAGAAAATTCGTGGGGCTGGAGGTATGAGTGGTAGACAACTAGCGCGTCTTGTCCATCAGGTGCTCGATAAAACCTACGAGACTATGAGGTCTCGATCAGGAGAGAAAGCAGCGCAAATTTTCAAAGATGTTTCACCTCACTGGCTGCGTCATACAGGCGCAAGCATGGAGATTGAACGAGGCCGCGCCCTTAAGGATGTTTCGGAAGACCTGGGGCATTCAAGTATGGCTACCACTGACACGGTCTATGTTCAAACAAGCGCCAAAAAACGCGCTGAGAGCGGAAAATCTCGAGAAGTTTGATTTTGGAACCAAAATTCTGAAGCCTAAAGCTTAATAAAACCAATCGGTTAGTCTGTATTTGCCGGTCATTTCACCCGAAAACAAGTTGCACGTTCAACTAAATTACTAAACTCCATGAATCAAGATTCAATCACTTAGATGAATACCTCCAACTAAAGTACTAAACTTTTATCGAAACTACCTTCAGTTTGATTTGTTTCACTTAAATTCAACTAAAATACTAATTTGGGCGACATTAATTCATCCTCGTTTTGTTAGTCGTTATAAAGTCAATTTAATTACTAAGAATCACAAGAGGGAAAGGATATTATCTTCGTTGACATAGCCAATCTTTATTATTCTTAAATGCCTACATCACCTTTTATTGGAAAACCAGTCCTTTAGATTTGGTTGACATTGTTTGTAAATGACTTTTATATATCGGGCAAGGGGTTGACTGAATTTTGTGAATCTTAAGTATTCATCCGTTGTGTTTAATAGACTATTTAGACAAAAGTCAGGGTAGGGAATTTCTTTTCCTTTCTTCAAAAAGCAGCGTTTCGTATAGTAATCGTCTGCGCCTGCAATGATGAGGAAGCAGAAATTTTCAAACTAGCACTTTGTCCCTAAGTAAGACGTTCAGAGGACATTTTTCAAATGAGGATAAAACAGCCGACTTCAGCTCTGACTGAATGCAGGCTTTGAGCACAAAGCTCTACCTTTTGTCTGCTCCGGAAATGTTACAAAGCACACCTCTAAAGCGAATTAGTGAGTAGTTTGTATCAGTTTGAGGTATTGGCACTTATGTCAAACCTGACTGAAAAGCACTAAATTTTAAGGAGTCCCGAAACTAGACATCTTCACTTCAAGACAAGGTTTTCAATTGACAGACCAATTCTTAATGAGTACAGTTCGCGCTTGATCTTAGGTCATGTTTAACGACATGAGTGAAAAACATCGTTCTTTGAACTGTTTTTCAATTTGGGAAGTCGGTGAGTTTAACTATGAACCCGACACTGCCCCCGCAACGGTAAATTGGTTATATCGCTTCGTATACCACTGCAGGTGAATTAAAAGGTTTTGCTCCTTTTAAAACTTGTGGGAAGGTGAAGTGATTAGGTGCGTTTAGCGCCTAGCTGATGAGTCCGGATACCAACCTGATGATCTGTTATACAGGTGTTGCGGAGGGCTTCATCAGGTAATAATGTCTTCCGATCCTATTACTTTTTCCCTTCTCGACTCCGGCTGATACTTATTTCTAGGCGGAGCAAGTTATTGAAAATTCATAGTAAGTCATTACTCTTATTAACCAAATGGGTTGTTGCAATTAGCTTATGGCTAACGATTGCATCGACTGCGAATGCACATTTTCAAATGATCTATACCCCTGACCTATTAAGAAGCAAAGGCGGCATAGTGGAATTGAGAATGCCCTTTACCCACCCAGCAGCCAATGGTTATGTGATGGCTGTTGATAAGCCGCTTGCGTTCTATCACATCAAAAAAGGCAAGAAGAAAGATCTGAGCACAAAGCTGGTAGAAAGTAACTGGGCCAGTGCCGAGAATACGGGCATTTCTTACGAGTCTTCAGTTAAGCTGAAAGGCTTAGGCGATAATATCTTTGTCTTCGAAATGGCGCCATATTTGGAGAAAAGCGAAGATGTTTTTATCCAACAGTTCGCAAAAACCATTATCAATGTAGGCAGCCTGCCAAGCGATTGGGAAAGTGACTTAAACTTGCCAGCTGAAATCGTGCCCCTTACGAAACCCTACGCGATCTATGAGGGCGGAAGCTTCACTGGCATTGTGCGAAGTCACGGAAAGCCCGTACCTTTTGCGGAAATCGAAGTTGAATACATCAACTATTTACCTGAAATGTCAAAGAATGCGTTCTCTAGTGATCCCACGATTCAAGTTCCTGCAGAAGCATTTATTACGATGACAATTTATGCCGATGCTAGCGGAACATTCACGTTTGCGATACCGAAGGCGGGTCAATGGGGTTTTGCTGCGCTGGGCGTAGGGCCACAAAAGAAATTTAAAGGTAAAGAGCTGTCTCAAGACGCTGTCATTTGGGTGCAAGCCCATGAACTTAAGTAGAGGGTGCCAACGTGCATATAGTTGATGGTGCGCTTGCGGCGCCGGTTCTAGCAGCTGGTGTTGTACTTAGTGTAGTGGGGGTGGCGATCGGGTTAAAGAAGCTCGATTACGACCACTTACCTCAAGTCGGCGTACTATCGGCTGCGTTTTTCGTTGCCTCATATATCCATCTCCCACTTGGTTTTTCTAGTGTTCATCTTATTTTAAACGGCTTGATTGGCCTGGCACTTGGCTGGGCGGCTTTTCCCGCGTTGCTTGTTGCCTTGCTGTTGCAAGCTGTTTTCTTTGGCTTTGGCGGCTTCGTTGTCCTCGGTGTCAATACATTTAATATCGCACTACCGGCTGTGCTGATGTACTACGTATGTCATAGAGGGATCTCTGCTCCGAACACAAATTTAGCTGCGATATGGGGCGCGATTGGTGGCGCCGGTGCGATTCTACTAACTACATTGTTAGTTGCGGGCTCCCTGGCATTATCTGGAGAGGCGTTTGTGCTCGCGGCTCAAGCGACCGTATTGGCGCATATACCGATTATGATCCTAGAAGGTTTTGTTACCGGCGCGGCTGTCTTGCTGATTCGACAAGTTAAACCTGAGCTCCTGCGTATATCGGAGGATTGGGATGATACGTAATCTTTGTTTGCTCTTCCTTGTTTTCGTCAGTTCGCAGAGTGTCGCGCATAACGTACTGGGCGGCGTTTATACCATTGGTGTTGATGTTGAGGGCGAAATAGGTTTTTCCAATGGAGAGATGGCACCACTAGGCTCTAAGGTAATGGTTCGTGATCTCCAGGGTCAAGAAATTGTTTTGGTCGAAACGGATGAGGAGGGCTTCTTTACATTCGAAGCGACGAAGCGGATTGATCATCATATTTACGCGAACCTAGGGGCAGGCCACGTGTTTGAAACAGTTTTAAACGCTGAAGACTTATCGGATACCTTAGGCGAGATTATGGCAGTGGAATCTGCCGACGCTCTGGAAACAAACCTTCGAGGACAGATGTTGGTGGGTAATGACTTACAAGCATTGATCGAAAAGGCTGTCGCAAAACAAATTAAGCCCTTGCGCAAAGAGTTGAATGCCTACAAAGAGAAAGCATCATTTCGGGATGCTTTGGGTGGCATTGGTTACATCTTTGGCTTATGCGGTATCGGTATTTGGCTAACGCAGCGAAATCAATCTACAAAGAATAAGGCGAGTTAAGGTGCCACAGAATCTCGAACACAGCGGCACTTCGTGGAAAGGGCAGAGGCTGAAGCATGAAGATTCGGTGATCGACTCGTTCGATCCTCGAGTCCGAATTATTTGGGTGGCTGTTTTTTCCTGCATTGTTGTGTTGTCGAAAGAACTCAATGTTGTGCTCGTCGAATTGGGTATCGCGTGTGCTCTTGTTTTCTTGGCGAAGTTAAATCTCAAGCGCACGTTTAGACGCGTCCTGGCGATGGATATGTTCATGATATTTCTGATTGTTATGCTGCCATTTACGACGCCTGTCTCTGGGGAAGATGATGTGCTTTTCGAAATATCGGAGTTGACGGCGAGTAAGAATGGATTGGTCCACGCGGTATTGATTGCCGTTAAAGCGAATACCGTTGTTCTGTCTTTACTTGCTGTTGTGGGCACCATGAATGCGACAACGTTCGGGCATGCTTTAGCACGGTTACGTATACCCGATAAGCTCGTTCATTTGCTTCTGTTTACGGTACGTTATCTCGACGTGATTGGTCAGGAATACAAACGCATGAAACGTGCGATGCAGGCGCGGGCATTTGTACTGCGAATGGATACGCACACATGGCGCTCAATTGGCTATTTAGTGGGAATGCTTTTAATCCATGCACTTGAACGTTCAGAGCGAATCATGGAGGCAATGAAGTGTCGTGGTTACAACGGCCGCTTCTATTTGTTGGATGATGATAAGTTAGTCGCACGCGATTACTGCTTGATCATCGTTTGCGTTCCGTTCTTGATTTCTCTAATTCTTATCAACCTGCTTTGAGGCTTTTATGGAAGCGCTAATTGAAACACGAGGCTTAAGCTACCGCTACCCACGAAGAGGGGAAGTATTATCTCATGTCGATTTCTCTCTCTACTCGGGTGATCGGGTTGCGCTCACGGGGCCGAATGGAGCGGGCAAAACGACGTTTCTACATTTACTGGTAGGGCTAAAAAAAGCAAAGTCGGGTGATGTATTTGCTTTTGGCAAGTTTAGAAAGCAAGAGTCTGAATTTGTTGAAGTACGCGCGAAGGCGGGCTTTCTATTTCAAGACCCCGATGATCAACTATTTTGCCCCACTGTATTAGAGGACGTGGCATTTGGCCCGCTAAATCTAGGAAAAACCAGAGAGCGGGCCTTCGAAAAGGCCAAGCAAACACTTAGGTCGCTTGGCATGGCAGGATTTGAGAAGCGAGTTGCGCATCAGCTTTCGGGGGGCGAAAAACGCTTGGTCGCATTGGCATCGGTACTGGCCATGGAGCCAGAAGTGTTGTTGTTAGATGAACCGACAAACGCGCTCGACAACGAAGCTAGACAACGCTTGCTCGACGTCTTGATGTCCTTGCCGCAAGCAATGCTTGTTATCTCACATGATGAAGAGTTTGTTTCTAAAATCGCGACGCGACATATTCGTTTAGAGTCTGCGCGAATGATTGAAATAGAAGCTTGGTCGGAAACTGAGATTGCTTAATGGCTTTTACTTCCGCCCAAGAAAACTTGAGAGACTCTTTTATGAACTATGCGCATCATTCAGATAGATTAGACATGCCTTTTAGTGCAGTGGTCGGCCAAGACTCATTCAAGCTTGCGCTTATTCTCGTGGCTATCAATCCGTCCATCGGCGGTGTCGTTATCACTGGCCCAAGAGGGTCAGCAAAATCCACCCTTGCTAGGGCTTTGGCTAGTCTATTGCCTTACGACGATGCGCGCTTAGGCAGTGACTCACCATCCTTTGTTACTTTGCCTTTAGGGACGAGTGAAGAGATGTTGGTCGGTACACTGAACTTGGAAAAAGTGCTGAGTGACAAGTCCTTAGATTTCCAACCTGGCTTACTAAGTAAAGCCAACGGCGGCGTTCTATACGTCGATGAAGTTAATCTATTGCCTGACAATCTTGTAGATCTGCTTTTGGATGTCGCCGCAAGTGGTGTCAATTACATAGAGCGCGATGGCATCAGCCATCAACACAAGGCGGAGTTTCTATTAATCGGCACGATGAATCCTGATGAAGGAGAATTGCGCCCCCAGTTACACGACCGTTTCGGTTTGGCAGTCGATTTAGCTAACCGCTACTCGGTAGAAGAGCGTGTTGCCATCGTTAAAACGCGCGAAGCATTTGATGCCGATCCAGAAGCATTTACTCTTGCCTATGAAGAAAAGCAAGAAGCACTGATCGCTAAGGTAGTTTCAGCAAGAAAGCGTTTAGAGGGTGTGGCATGCTCTGACTCCATTCGAATTGAAATTGCACAACGTTGTGAAGATGCGTTGGTAGATGGACTAAGAGCAGATATCGTTTGGTATCGAACAGCTCGCGCGCACGCCGCTTGGCAAGGTCGAAAAGAGGTCATCTTGGATGATCTTGATGCGGTTTCAGAGCTGGTTTTGCACCACCGCCGTAGGCACGACGCGCCACCACCAGCTCAAGGTGATTCCGGAAGCGGTAATCCTAACTCCGGCAACGATTCTCCAGAAACCGGATTTAAGCGACCCGATGATTCACATAGACAACCAAACCAGAATGACGCAAAGGGCGATGCCGATACCGGCGAACAAAATAGTACCGACAGTGATTGGGGGAGTATGGACCCAAAATGCATGAACGGTATTGTATCACCGGAGAATGCCATCCCCACAAAATCAAACGCGCGTGCGATAAGCCAACCCTCTGCATTGTTAGACTCGATGTTTGCCAATCAAAAAGGGCGCTCTACCATAGGCCGGCAAACATCGAACAAAGACGGGCGACTTCCTGATTGGTTCGGCACACTGCTAAGTAGTTTTGGCGAGTGGCCGCCTAATAAGCTCAAGATGCGGAAACAAAAATTGGGTCAGTCAGTCTTACATGTTGTTTTGTTTGATACCTCGGGCTCTACTTTACAAGGTGACGTTTTTGCACGTGCAAAAGGTGTTGTTGCTGCGATCGCCAATGAGGCTTACTTAAACAGAGAGCAACTTGCGGTGTTTGGTTTTGGTAACAATCAAGTACTGTCGCTCATGGCGAAAGTGAGAGCGCCCAAACAGATCGAGAACTGGTTGCAGGGGCTCCGAGCGGGCGGTGGAACACCAATCATAGAAGGCGTTAATGAAGCGGCTCGGTATTGCGAAGCGATGAGTCAGAAATTTCCAGGGCTAAACATACGGACGTATATAGTGTCTGATGGTCGGAGCCGAGAAACGCTCAGCCAAATTAGGCTACCCGGTGACTGTGTATGGGTGGATACTGAGCAAGCGACAATACCCCGTGGTCGTGGAAGAGAGTTTGCGCGCAATTTGGGCGCAATCTATATCTCCTTAAAGGATGATCTTTTAAGTAACTCAACAGGAAAAGGTAGCTTGGCATGAAGTCGCATCAAGAGCGCATGGCGCACAAAAAGGCCATTATCGATAAAAAGATTGCCAAGGCAACTGAAGAGCGTGGCGTTCTGATTTTGTTGAAAGGAAATGGCAAAGGCAAAAGTAGCTCCGCCTTTGGCACGATGGCCAGAGCCGTAGGGCATGGTCAGAAAGCCGCGGTCGTTCAGTTTATTAAGGGCCGAAAAGAAACCGGTGAATTCAAACTATTCCGCGACCATGAACGTATCGATTGGCATGTAATGGGGCATGGCTTCACCTGGGAAACCCAAGACAAAGACCAAGATATAGCTGCCGCTCAGAACGCGTGGGAGCTCGCTAAATCGCTGCTAACCGACCCCCAGTACGATATTCTGATTTTTGACGAAATGAGCTACATGTTTAAATACAAATACCTTGAATTGGAACCGGTTCTAGAAGCTCTAAAAAATAGACCTAAACATCAGCATGTCATGATTACGGGGCGAAAGATGCCCGAAGCCTTGGAAGACATCGCCGATACGATCAGCCATATTCAGGATGAGCGTCATGCCTTTCGTCTTGGTGTAAAAGCGCAAGCCGGGATCGAGTTCTAATGAGTGTTCAATCGCCTTCTAAACTCCCTACGGCTTCATGCCCAGCTATGTTCATTGTCGCGCCAAGCTCTGGTGAAGGAAAGACAACAGTAACGGCTGCGATTGCGCGGTCGTATCGAAACAAAGGCAAAAACGTACGGGTATTTAAGACCGGCCCTGATTACCTAGACCCTCAAATTCTGGCGCAAGCTTCTGGTAAGGATGTTGAGCCGCTAGACATGTGGATGGCAGGTGAAGCTTATTGCCAGCAAAAACTGTATGAGGCGGCCGAGGTTTCAGATCTCATTATTATCGAAGGCGCAATGGGCATGTTTGATGGCGAGCCATCAAGTGCTGATCTAGCTGCGCGTTTCAATATACCGGTGGTTATCGTGTTGAACGTGAAAGGCATGGCACAAACGGCGGGTGCCATCGCTACGGGTTTAGCGCGCTATCGTTCAGACATTCATGTGGCTGGCATTATCGCGAACCATTGCAGTACAGCGCGGCACGAAGAGTTGATAAGAGATGCGCTTCCTTCAGATATCCCTTTATTGGCAACGCTAGCGAGAGACGAAGAAGTTACCTTACCAGAACGGCACCTTGGTTTGGTGCAAGCAGATGAAGTGCGTGAAGAGCTTGAAGTACGTTTTGAAAAAGGCGTCTCGTGGATTGGTGAGCAGGCGATTACTCAGTTGCCTGAGCCGGTCGATTTCAAATCCACTTCATTAGCGCGTCCAAGTCGTTTGCTTGAAGGAAAACACATTGCGATTGCTAAGGATGCAGCATTTAGTTTTATTTATGACGCCAATTTGCGGTTGTTAGAGACATTGGGTGCAAGTTACGAATTCTTTTCTCCCATGTCTGATCAACAAGTGCCCGTGGCAGATGCACTTTGGTTGCCTGGTGGATATCCGGAGCTCTATGCGCAAAAACTGAGTCAAAACCGTAGCATGTGCGAGTCCGTTCAAGTATTCCATCGTGCTAATAAACCGGTACTGGCTGAGTGCGGTGGTTTTTTATATTGCCTAGAATCGCTGACTGATCTTGAAGACGCGCGCTATTCTATGGCGGGATTAATGGCGGGCGATGGGGCCATGCGCGGAAAGCGCGGTTGCCAGGGGATGCAGACCGCCGCTTTGCCTGAAGGTGATGTAAGAGCGCATGCGCATCATCGTTCTCGAAGTGCAAATACGCCAGAACCTATTGGCTACGGTAAAAGACAAAGGCATTCGGCGCCGGGTGAAGCAATCTATCGCGAGGGTAGTTTGACGGCTACGTATCTACACTTATTTTTCCCTTCTAATGCAGAAGCCATCGCAGCGTTGTTTTTGGGCGTGACGACATTTTCGGCTACAACAGAAGCTGTTAACCGCACTGAAAATGCGCTTAGTTACAATATGCTCAGCAATAATGAGCAGGCTAGGTAAGCACTATGTGGCCAGAGAGCAGTGAACAAGCAAAACCTTTGCGCAGCGGCTTAACAACCGGCTCTTGCGCGACGGCGTGCTGTGTTGCTGCTGCCCAAGCCTTATTGGCGAACAAACATCCCGATGAGGTTGAGATCACTTTGCCGAAAGGTAAAGTCGTCTCTTTGAAAATCGAAGGGTACGAGTCACTTGAACCTGAAAAGAGTGTACGCACCGCTACCATTAAAGATGCAGGAGATGACCCTGACGCGACTCATGGGGCGCTGGTATTTGTAGAGCTGTACTTAGAGGAAAAACAAGGCGTGCAATTTATCTCAGCGCAAGGCGTGGGAACGGTTACACGAGAAGGTTTGGTGCTTAAGGTCGGCGAACCTGCGATCAATCCCGTACCGCGAGAAATGATGCAGTCACATTTATTGAATGCGGCCAAGGTATACCAATATTCTGGTGGTTTTAAGGTTGCTGTCGGCGTTGAAAACGGTGAAGAAATCGCACTTAAAACCATGAACCCGAGGCTCGGTATTATGGGTGGTTTATCTATTTTGGGAACCACCGGAATAGTTAGGCCGTATTCTTGCGCCGCCTATATTGCATCTATCCATCAAGGTGTAGATGTAGCGGCTGCAAATGGTATCACGCACATTGCGGCTACCACAGGCAGCACCAGCGAAGAAGCGATTAAGACGCGATATGAACTCAACGATATGGGGTTGATTGAAATGGGTGATTTTGTGGGTGCGCTGCTAAAGCACTTGCGAAAAGTACCCACCTCAACATCGCCCATCAAAAAAGTCTCTATTTGTGGTGGGTTCGGAAAAATAAGCAAGCTGGCAAATGGCCACATGGATTTAAATAGCCGTTCTTCGTCCATTGATTTTGAGCAGCTTGCTCGAATCGCGAAAGCGCAGAAGGCAGACCAAAGCGTGCTCGATAAAATCCAAGAAGCGAATACAAGTATGCAGGTATTTCAGATTTGTCGCGATGCCGGGATACTGATTGGCGATGAATTATGTAAAGCAGCACTTAACGAAGCGCGTCGCGTATTGAGAACACTGCCTGATAATACAGTCACCTTGGAGGTGTATTCTGTTGATCGACAAGGCCAATTTATTGGTTTTGCCTCTGAGGAAAGCCCATGAAGATACTCTTGCTGGGCGGAACGGCAGATGCGCGAGTTTTTACGAAGCGCGCCTATGAAAAGGGTTTGTTTAATACTAACGATCATTCGCTTATTTATAGCGTGGCAGGCTTGGTTCGACAAC
>NZ_LWGG01000746.1:0-12713 GCF_001635365.1 Oleiphilus sp. HI0128
GGCAAAGACCATAAGCCGAATAAAGTCATCATTGCTCCGGCAGAAGAGCGGAACCAGCGTTTTCTAATTGTCGCGGATAGTTTTTGTGCTAATAAACCGCTGCTCAACATTGAAGGCAGGGTGCCTAGGCCAAAAGCAAGCATGATTAGTGCTGAACCGAAGATACTTGCTTCCAAGCTTGCCCAGATCAAAGCCGAGTATACCAAACCACACGGTAGCCAACCCCACACCATGCCAACCACTAGCGCATCTTTGATTGATTTAATAGGCATAAAACGCTTTGATAATGGTTGAATCAAGGGCCAGAGTTTACTACCTAGTTTTTCAGCCCAGAGTATTCCATTAAACCATTGGCCTAGGTATAAACCCATTAGAATTAACATTGTTGCAGCTAAATATCTGAGAACCTCTAAGGCTGCTAATTGTTTGCTCAGCCAGAAACCAAGGCTGCCAACAATCAGTCCTGCGATGCAATAACTTATAACGCGCCCCAGATTATAGGAGAGTAAGAAGCTTGCCTTGTTTGATGATGAGGTATGTAAACCTAAGGCACTTGCTAAACCTCCGCACATTCCCAAGCAATGTGCAGAGCCTAGAAAGCCAAGCATAAAGGCAGAAATAAGAATACCGGGGTCATTTAGCAAACTTAGTCGTCCGATTTTTCACTATGTTGACTGTCTTTAGTATTCAGGTCTTTCTTTTGAGTTTTGTTGTTTTGCCCCGGGATCATGTCTTTATCATCATCATAGAGAATGCTGTGCGCGGGGCCTTCCAGGTCATCATACTGTCCGTTCTTAACTGCCCAGCCAAAAATGGCAATCGCTAAAGCAACAAGAATGATTGATAGTGGAATTAGAATATACAATATTTCCATCGAAGCTAACTCTTATCTTAAATCAGTTTAATTGGAGCACCTTTCCAACGCTCGCGACTTGTCCATGTTAGCGCTTTAACCTGAGAGAGTTAAAAACAACTAATAAAGAACTCAAGGACATTCCCAGGGCTGCGAAATAAGGTGGAACCCAACCAGCTGCAGCCATCGGGAGCATGCATAGATTATACATGATGGCCCAGGTCATATTTTGCTTAATGATTTTACGTGTTCTCTGCGCGTTTTGGAAAGCTTCGTTAATAACCGTCATATTTCCATTGAGCAGAATAGCGTCTGAATTTAACTTGGTAATGTCGCTGGCTTCGCCCATCGATATTGATAACTTAGCACCAGACAGGACAGGTAGGTCGTTAATACCATCACCCACCATTGTGACCTGTTTGCCTGCGGCCTGTAAACCTCTGACATAGGCCAATTTTTGCTCGGGCGACTGTTTTGCTTTGTAGTTAGCGATGCCGAGTTTAGAGGCGAGAATGGAGACAGAGTCTTGGTGGTCTCCACTTAATATATGAGTGGTGATACCCGCTTCCTGAAACTGTTTGATGCTTTCTTTACTGTCGGAGCGTAAAGCATCATTTAGCATAAATTGCGCAATCAGGTTCTCGCCATCGCTCAGATATAGGCTTAGGCCATTATGCTGTTGTAATGCTTGTTCGCAACTCTGTTTTAGTTCAACGAGTTCTGCATTGCCCAGTACGTAGTGTTGCCCCTGAAAAAAACCTTCGAGGCCCTTTCCAAGATGGTTTGTAACCCTTTCGGCTGGGCTGGTGAAAAATTCAGAAAAAGGCTTGGCGATCGGGTGGCTGGAGTGGTGTTCTAGTGCGGCAGCGATTTCAAGCGCTTTACTTTCTCCGCAGTGACTAAAAAGCTTCACACCAGAAATGCTGAGTTCACCTTTGGTTAGTGTCCCTGTTTTATCAAAAACAATATCGGTAATCTGGTTCATGGCTTCTTGCGCATGAGATTTGGTGATTAAGAAGCCTTTGCTGCGAAGGAATGTGTTGGCACTGGTCATTGCAGTTGGTGTTGCCAGAGATAAAGCGCAAGGGCAGGTAACAACCAAAACAGATAAAACAATGGTGAATACTTCGTCGGGGTTATTAAAGTACCAGTAGAGACCAACGACGCAAGCCGCGAATAGCACACCTGCTACAAAGTGGCTGGCAATTTTATCTGCCATTAATACGGTTTTGGGCTTCTCACTTGCTGCTTTATCAAGGAGCTTAATAATCGCTGCGACACGGCTCTCTTTGGGAGTAGCGGTAATGCGAACGAATAAGGTATTTTCGACATTAGCGGTGCCACCACTTACCTGAGCCCCAAGCGCTTTTTCAATGGGGAGAAACTCTCCTGTGAGGGCTGACTCGTCGACTTTGGAGACACCTTCAATAACCACGCCATCGGCAGGAAATACTTGGCCCTGTCTAACCACTAGTACCTCTCCAATTTCAAGCTGGTGAGCAGGTTTACTTTTTTCGCCATCTTCGGTTCTAATGATCGCTGTTGTAGGCAATAGTTTACCCATTTCGGCATCGCTGTTCAGGTGCTTATGGCGAGTTTGCATTTCCATAAACCGGCCAAGCAATAGGAAGAAGGTAAACATCGCAACTGAGTCGAAATAGACATCGGTCTCAATGCTTGCTTCGCTGTTTATCGTCAGGAAAGCACTGGCAAAAAACGCGGTCAGGATAGCGAGCGATACAGGGATGTCCATCGTTAAATGACGTGTTTGCAAGTCACGTAAGGCCGCTCGAAAAAATGGTAGCGCTGAAAAGCACACAACGGGTATGCACATTAACATGCTGACCCATCGAAAGAAGGAGATAAACTCGGCATCGATACCGCTATAGATGCCTAGATACAAGGGGACTGAAAACATCATGTTTTGCATCGCCGCTATACCAGCGACAGCGATACGAAACATTGCGCTGCGTTTCTCTTTCTCGGCAAGTTGTCTCGCTTTGTCTTCCTGATAGGGGAAGGCTTTGTAGCCTAGCTTGCGTATTTTAATCAGGATTTTGCTTAGCTTGATCTGTTCATTGTTCCAGCTAAGTAGCGCTTTGTGAGTCGTATGATTGATTGATAGATTTATCAGGCCGGGAAGTGAGCTGATTTCGCGCTCTAAGAGCCAAATACAAGCGGCACAGGTAATTCCTGAGATACTAAGTGCAGCATCAGACTGTTTGCCATCTACCGTAACAAAGTCAGTTTGTAGCGCCGGGTCATCATAAAGAAGTAGTTCATCGCGTTGTGCGTCGGTGAAGTCGTCGGGCTTTAATGAGGCTTCAGTGCGGTGTTGATAGAAGTTATCGAGACCACCAGAGACAATGGTTTCTGCGATCGCTAAACAACCATAACAACAAAACGATTGTTGTTCTCCGCCAATCTCAAGCTTTGCGCTAAAGCCTTTTGGAATCTCTTCATTGCAGTGGTAGCAAGTCTTGCACATGTGTTGCCAACCTAGTCCTGCGACTTGCTAGCAGTCTCGTTATTTTCGGTGCCACCTATATTAAGCGTTACTTTTCCTGTCGGGAAGGTGACTTCTTCTCTAATCCGCCAGCTTTCGTCAAAGGCATAGAGGTCGACATATCGACGGCCATCAACTGGTGATGTTAAATCTCCAACAAACTGGCCTGATGGTGTCGGCAGAAGCTTGATAACTTGATCTTGGTCTCCCACGGTTGGGTGTAGAATCTTCAAGGTTAAAAAGGCTTGTTGTTGGAGAGTAGGGTGATACTTGTCACCGACTAGCTCAATAATGATGGCTTGATCAACAATTTCTAAGGTTGGTTTCAAGCCGAGGTCATCCGCCATATTATCTTGTTCAATCGTCTGGTTTATACCCATGCCATCCTTGTAATAGTTGTCGCTAACCAGAGTGTCACGACCAACAACAGCAACAGTTACCATAATGCTGCTGAGTATAACCGAAGCAATAGGTACGCTCAGGACAAACCAAAGCCACGGCTGTTTGAACCATGGTTTTTTAGCTTGTTCATCTTGTGCTGCTTTCATTTCATTACCTCGGTTGTGCTTAGTTAATTTCTATTGTGTCGCTTTATTCAGCGCTGCCTAAAAAGCGGCTTTCGCTTGATGCGACCAAGTCTGGGTTATCTGTAGCCTTGACGGTAATCTCAATATCATAGTGGGTGACTTCCATATGTATGGGGTCGACTTCTATGCTAGTTGGTTGAGTGTATACTTCTCCGGCTTTCACGGATACCGTAGTGGGTGTGGTAATCTTTATCCCTTCAATGCCTTTGACGGTAATGTCAAAATCATGGGGTTCATCGCTCATATTCATAACTTTGAGAATATAAGTGTTTTCGATTTTACCTAAACCCGTTAGCTGGTATAAAGCGCCCCGATCTTTTATTACGTCTAACTCTAGTGGAACACGTGTTGCAACGGAATAGGCAAACGCACCCATCATGCCGAGTAATAATACAGCGTAGGCAATGGCTTTGGGTCTTAGTATATGGCTCTTCTTACCGATGAGGGCATTCTCAGTGGTGTAGCTGATTAGACCTCGGTCATACTTCATTTTGTCCATGATTGAGTCACAGGCGTCGACGCATAAGGCGCAGCCAATACACTCATACTGAAGCCCATCACGAATATCGATGCCCGTTGGACAAACCTGTACACACATGCCGCAGTCAACGCAGTCGCCAAGGCCTTGTTCTTTATAATCAACATTACGTTTGCGGCTTCCTCTTGGGTCTCCACGACCTTTGTCGTAGGAAACAACAAGTGTGTCTTCATCAAACATTACAGATTGAAAGCGTGCATAAGGGCACATGTATAAACAAACTTGTTCACGTAACCAGCCAGCATTCAGGTAGGTTGCAACTGTAAAGAAGCCAATCCAGAATATTGCCCAGGCGTCGACTACACTAAAGGTGAACAGATCTGGAACTAACTCACGAATAGGGTAGAAATAACCGACAAAGGTCAGGCCGGTGCCAAAGGAGACCAATAACCAAAGAGTGTGCTTAAGGGTCTTTTTGATCATCTTTTCAGAGCTGAATTCCGCTTTATCAAGCTTCATTCGTTGGTTCCTGCTCCCTTCAACCTTTTCCTCAATCCACATGAAAATAAAGGTCCAGGAAGTTTGTGGGCAGGTATAACCACACCAGACGCGCCCAAAAAGGGTGGTGACGAAAAACAGACCGTAGGCACAAATGATTAGAAGCAGTGCTAAAAGAACGAACTCTTGTGGCCAGAATGTCATGCCGTAGATATGGAATTTACGTGCAGGGAGGTCGAAATGAACCAGTTGCTGGCCGTTGATTGATATCCAGCAAATTGAAAAGTACATGGCCATCAAGGCCCAGAGTGAAAACTTCCTGATTCGCTGAAAAAGACCGGCAATTTTTTTGACGTAGATTTTTTTTCGAGACTCGTAGAGCTCGACGGTCTTACTGACGTCTGCTTGCTTTGAATCTTGGCCGTAGACTTCCAGTTTCTGCGTACCGGGTTCGATATTTTGGGCTGGGATCTTCTTAGACATAGGCAACGGCTTCCATATCTAGTGGAGGAAAGGTTTCTTTTCTAGAAAGTCTGTGATGAGCAAAGGCTGTCTAGAGAAGAGATCTTATATTCTGTGAGAGTGGGCCTGGCTACTCAGCCAGGCCCACGAGTCTCAGACAGTCTTATTTGTTAGATAAGCTGTAAACGTAAGCTGCAAGTAGGTGAACTTTGTCTTCACCAAGTAGGTCTTTTTGTGCTGGCATTACGCCTGCTCGACCATAAGTGAGTGTTTGATTGATCTTAGATGCCGTGCCGCCGTAGAGCCAAACATCATCTGTTAGATTTGGTGCGCCGACGGCTTGATTACCCTTAGCCTCAGCCCCATGACAGGCTGCACAGGCAGTCTGGTACATCGCTGCGCCGGCATCAACAGCTGCTTTATCATCACTACGTCCACTAAACGAAAGTAAGTAATGAGTCATATTTTGTATGTCAGTTTTGCTCATAGCGGGATTTAAACCTTTGGCAGGCATTTGACCGTTTCGACCATACAGGAGGGTGGTTTTGATCGCGTCTGGACTTCCACCATATAACCAGTCGTGGTCAGTCAGATTTGGAAAGCCTAATGCGCCGCGACCTGTTGATCCGTGACATACTGAGCAGTTATTAGCAAACAAACGCTGTCCTACTTTCATTGCTTCGGCATCTTTGGCGAGTTCTTCAATTGGCTTTGCCGCGTAGGCTTTGAATATAGGTGTGTACTTTTCATCAGCTTCAGCAACTTCTGCTTCCCATTGACCGGTAGAAGACCAGCCTAAGAAACCTTGGAAGTTACCTAAAGTCGGGTACAGCAATGCGTATGCGAATGCAAAAACAACTGAACCGATAAACATATGGAACCACCACTTTGGAAGTGGATTATCGTACTCTTCGATCCCATCGAAGGCATGGGGCATCTTTTGTTCAGTCTCTTCATCTGTAGTTTGGCTTTTTCGGGTGGCTACTAGCAGCCATGTACTACCGATCAAAGTACCGATAATAATGACTGAGACCCATACACTCCAAAAACTAGTCATGTTCTTCTCTCTCTTTTTCGCTCAAGGTACGTTCCGCGATATCGTCATCCTGAAAGGGCAGGTTGGCTGCATCGTCAAAATCTTTTTTCTTTTTGCCGTTATAGGCCCATAAGCATATGGCGACAAAGGCGATCATGACCAAGATGGTAGATAGACCGCGTAACGTGTTGATATCCATAATATTGGTTCTTACTTGTTCTTAAGAACGGTGCCAAGCTGCTGTAGATACGCAACCATAGCTTCGATTTCTGTTTTACCTTTCACCGCTTCTGCTGCACCGGCAATGTCTTCGTCGGTGTAGGGAACGCCTACTGTACGAAGTGCTTCCATTTTCGCAGCAGTACCTTTGTGGTCTACGATAGCTGTAAACAACCAAGGGTAGGACGGCATTTTGGACTCAGGTACAACATTACGTGGGTTATAAAGGTGAGCACGTTGCCAGTCGTCACTATAGCGACCACCAACACGAGCCAGATCAGGACCAGTACGCTTAGAACCCCATAGGAATGGGTGCTCATAAACATGCTCTCCGGCAACTGAGTAATGACCGTAACGTTCAGTCTCAGCGCGGAAAGGTCTGATCATCTGCGTGTGACAGGTGTGACAACCTTCACGAATATAGATATCACGACCCTCAAGTTCTAAAGCGGTATGTGGCTTCAGACCTTCAATGGGGGTTTGCATGTCTTTGTGGAAGAACAGTGGAACTGCTTCTACCAAGAAACCAAAACTGATAGCTACGACAATCAGAGGGATCATCAAGCCAAGGTTTTTTTCTATTATCTCATGATTCATTGACTCTTCTCCTAAGCTGCTTCAGTCACGGTATCAAGTGCTTTCGCATCTTTCTGCTTAATGGTTAGCCAAACGTTCACGGCCATGATAAGCATACCTGACAAGAAGATAGCACCACCAATTGCACGAACAAGATAACCAGAATGACTTGCTTCTAAAGACTCTACAAAGCTGTAGGTAAGGGTACCGTCATTGTTTACTGCACGCCACATTAGGCCCTGCATAATACCGTTTACCCACATTGCGGCGATGTATAGAACCGTGCCGGCAGTCGCTAACCAGAAGTGTAGGTTGATCATAGACGTGCTATACATTTCTTTAATGCCATAAAGCTTTGGAATCAAGTGATAAACCGCACCGATAGAAATCATCGCTACCCAACCGAGTGCACCAGAGTGAACGTGCCCAATAGTCCAGTCAGTGTTGTGAGATAGCGCGTTTACAGTCTTGATAGACATCATCGGACCTTCGAAAGTAGACATGCCATAGAAAGAAAGCGATACAACCAAGAAACGTAGTACTGGGTCAGTACGTAGTTTATGCCATGCACCAGAAAGCGTCATCATACCGTTGATCATACCACCCCATGATGGAGCTAGTAGGACTAGGGACATGATCATGCCCGCACTCTGTGCCCAGTCAGGAAGAGCGCTGTAATGTAGGTGGTGAGCGCCTGCCCATACATATAAAGAAATCAGTGACCAGAAATGAATAATAGATAGTCTGTAAGAATAAACTGGCTTGCCAGTCTGTTTAGGAACGAAGTAGTACATAATGCCCAAGAAGCCTGCCGTCAGGAAGAAACCAACAGCATTATGGCCATACCACCACTGCATCATCGCATCGACAGTACCTGCGTAAGCAGAGTAGGACTTCCAGAACGTGACTGGAATGGCCATGCTATTCCCGATGTGTAGAATCGCGACAGTGATAATAAATGCGCCATAGAACCAATTTGCAACATAAATGTGCTTGGTCTTACGCTTCATTATGGTACCAAAAAAGAGGACGCCATAGGCTATCCAAACTAAGGTGATTAGAATATCGATCGGCCACTCAAGCTCTGCGTATTCTTTTGCGCTAGTAATGCCTAGTGGCAAAGTGATCGCTGCTAGAACGATGACCGCTTGCCAGCCCCAGAACATGAATGACGCGAGGGTGTCCGAGACCAGGCGTGCTTGGCAAGTCCGCTGCACCACATAAAACGATGTAGCAAATAGAGCACTACCCCCAAAAGCAAAGATAACTGCGTTAGTGTGCAGTGGGCGAATACGACCGAAGCTTAAATAAGGTGAATCGAAGTTTAGCTCTGGCCATACTAATTGAGCAGCGATAAGAACACCGACGGCCATGCCGACAATACCCCATACCACCGTCATAATGGCAAACTGTCTTACAACTTTGTAGTTGTAAGTGATTTGGTTGGTCTCTTTGCTCATCGTTGAGGGTCCATTATTCTACATAAAGTGGAAACGCAAAAAATAAGAAATGTAAACCTTGCACACATCGCTTATTTTTTTACTACCTAAGTAATGATTTAGGGGTATGTTAATACCCCCAAATCGGCTAGGCGTGAAGGGTACTGATCAGAAAGGACAAAATCAATCTTTTATCACGAAAGTTAGGGGGGAAAGTTGATGTATATGAACTTGGTTTAAGCCGATGGAATGCGCAAATGACTTATATAATAATGACTTACAAAAAATGAGGTTTAATTTGCTATTTTTTAAGTATCGAGATAGATTTTTGGAGTACAGTTTGCGTTGAATGGAGCAAGACGCAACTGTACTCATTGAGCAGATTGCAGAGAAGATGTTTAAGGCATTTCCAAAACGGTAACTTTTTCTTCTCTTTCTAGCATGAGGTTTAACTTGTCCATCATTTCCTTGCGTTCGTGGGATTGTTGCCATGCTTGCCAATCTTGAGTGCTACGCCAGTTGCAAAGGATGACTCGGTGTCTTGAGTTGGTAATATCTTTTAATGACTCCCCAGAAATAAAGCCCGGAGCTCGAATGGCTTTTTGTAGCGTTTGTTTTGCAGTATCCTCATAGTTTGCTTCCAGTGATTCCGCGATGGATCTTTCGATAATAACCCTAATCATGGCATGCCCCTCCAGTGTGCTGTTGTTTTAAGTATAGATTAAAAAAGAGAGCTAGATGTTACATCAACACCTTTTGGATACTCAAGGTTTGTATTGTCCTGAACCTGTTATGATGCTGCACTCAAAAATTGACGAGATGCAAAGTGGGGACGTGGTCAAGGTAATCGCTTCCGACCCGGCCACTCAGCGTGATATACCAAAATTCTGTCAGTTTCTTGGTCATGAACTGCTCGATCAGAGCCAGGAAAACGGCAATTATATTTATCTGCTGAGAAAAGCCTGAAAGTAGTTCTCATGTCGATGTTTCGAGTTTGCACTTTTCAGATCATGCTCTATCTTTTTAGTATGCACCTTTAATTATTCAAATATAGATTGTCAGGTGCTTGCGATATAAATATTAGCTAAAGTTGATTTGGGTATCTATGACTGACAGTGCTACGGGTAGTGTGAAAGTTTCCGTTAATAATTCTTGTACTACTCTCTATATCAGTGGAAGTTTCGCATTTCATTTGCAGAGCGAATTCCGATCAGCTTACTAAAAGGAGGTTGGTGACAGCCGTCTGGTTCAGGTTGATCTCTATGATGTCGAATACATGGATAGTTCCGGTTTGGGAATGTTGCTGGTCATGAAGAAGTTTCTAGACGGTGCAGGTGTGGCCTATGAGATCGTTCGTTCGCGTGGGCAGACCTATGACCTGTTGAGCATGACGCACTTTAATCAGTATTTCAGCATCAATGGTGAGAGTCCGGCTCCTTCGTTGGCTAAATAGTTTTCTGATTCGGTTAGTACAAATAAAAGAAAAGAGTTGCAGTTATATGCGTGATAATGAAGTAATCAAATGTATTCAGGACTTATTCTTTCAGTCGTGTAAAGACTTGTTTGAAAACCTGGATTGCAATGTAGGCTTGATGGTAGATAAACCTGAGCGCCTTGAAAATTGCCCTATTGCTTGCATTGACGGCGGTTCATCAGATATCGAATTCAAAATCGCTTTGGAGCTTCCTTTGCCTGTACTGGCCTTAACTTACCCAGTGGGTGAGGGGATTACCAAAGTTGAAGAGGACCGCTTGGAAGACTGGATTTCTGAGCTTTCAAACCAGTTGATTGGTCGTTTAAAAACTAAGTTGATAGCGCATGAGTGCTTTATCAGTATTGGTTTTCCGGCCACTTTTTTTGGTGTTAATGTCGATGACTTATTAGCTGAAAACAGTACGATCGATTCATATTATTTTGATATTGATCGTGAAGTTGCAGGATGCAGTATTTCTATTGAGGTATATGATGAAGCCTTATCATTCTGCTTGGAGGCAAATAGCCATGAAGAAGACCAAAATGAAGGTGAGTTAGAACTTTTCTAATATTGCGCTTCAATTTATTGTCTTACCAGCGCCTGCCCCAGGTGCTGATCGAAGCCATTGGCACTAATTTCCCCTACGATTCTCAGATCCTTGATTTCTTTGCCTTTTTTATCAAACAGCAGGATAGATGGTGGGCCGAAGAGGCCAAACCTTTCCAGTAGTGCCTTATTTTCATCTGTATTGTCGGTCACGTCTGCCTTAACGAGATAAAATTGACGTAGCTTGCTGTCGATATTAACAAGCGGAAAAACCTCATTCTCCATTACCTTACAGCTGATACACCAGTCGGCGTAAAAATCTACCAATAGAGCTTGGCCGTTTTGCTTTGCAATGGCGAGATGTTGTTCAAGCCCGGTATTCGAATAAATAGTATTGAAAGGGAGCTTGTTAGGTTTCTGTGTGTTGGTTTGCTGGTTGCTAATCAGAGTTTCCAGGGGGTTGAGTGGGTTTGTGGCTTGAGTAAGTGAGCCAATAAATAATAATGCGGCGTATAAGGCCAGGAGCAAGCCTAAACCTTTAGAGACTCTTTCTATTCCAGGCTTAGCTGCATCAAAAGCACCCATCTGGCTTGCTGTTAGGCCGCATAACAACGCCCATAAAAATAGCGAAACTGACTCAGGGATAACACGGCTAATGAGCCAGATTGCCACGGCAATTAGCATTATGCCGAAAGCGTATTTTACTTTGTCCATCCAGGCGCCGGCTTTAGGGAAGAACTTACCGCCACCTATAGCGATCAGGATTAATGGCACACCCATACCCAAGCCCAGAGCAAATAATGAAAGGCCTCCGATAACTGCGTCTGCTGTACTGCTTATATAAAGTAACGCACCTGCGAGCGGGGCTGAGACACACGGTGAAACAATTAGTGCTGATAGTGCACCGATAAAGAATACGCTGGTGATATGCCCACCATTAAGGTTTTGGCTGGTGGTATTGAGGCGGTCTCTTAAGAAAGCGGGGAGTTGCAGCTCGTAAAGGCCGAACATAGCTAAGGCAAGCAAAATAAATATTGCCGAAAATACGCTTAATACAATTGGGTCTTGCAGGGCTGCCTGTACATTGGCTCCCGCACCGAGCAGTCCTGTCACCACGCCTGCTGCAGCATAGGTTGCCGCCATACCGATAACGTAGGCTAGGGAAAGCATAAAGGATTTACCGACCGTTGGCTTTTGCTGGCCAGCAATAATGCTGGTAATAATCGGGATCATTGGAAACACGCAAGGTGTAAAGGTCAATCCGATCCCGAGTAAAAAGAATATTCCTACAATCGCCAGCAGGCTACTGTTCTGAATAAAGCTAAAGACGCCCGCAGCGTTTTCAAAGTCTGGGCTTTCTTGAGATGAAGGCGTTTGTTGCTGGTTGGGAGCTTGAAGCTTGTTGCTAGTTGTGTCGCTATTACTTTTTTGCGCTACATATAAGACCTTTTCGTGCTTTGGTGGGTAGCACAAGCCTGCATCTGCACAGCCTTGGGAGCTTATTTTAATCTCGACATCACTTAGTGAAGCATCGACGTCAATAGGAAGAGCAATTTCAACGTGCTTATAGAACGCATGAACCAAGCCAAAGTAATCATCCTGTTTAGGCTTTCCCTGGCTAGAAAATTCGGGAGGGCCAAGCTTTACCAGAGGTTCTAATGACTTATCGACAAGGCGGAATTTGAAGCGTTCTTTGTATAAATAGTAGCCGTCAGCTATTTCCCAAGACAGCTTTAAACCATTGTCTGTAGGCGATGAGCGAAATTTGAATGCCTCATCAACCTTTAGGAACTCATTCTGGCTTGATTCAAATAATCCCTTGCTATCTGAGCTAGAAAAACTAGTACCGCCAGAGGAATATGCGTCGGAGGTGAATGTTCCAAGAGTTAGGTAGATAATAACTAATAGGATATTTCTCATACTGGTTCAAAACCTTGCGATTGCATATATTGCACTTTAGATATAAATCTACTGTGTTGGTTCAATCAAAACTGTTAAATAGAACGATAAGAGGCAATAGATTTGTATAAATTCGTAAT
>NZ_LWGG01000747.1:0-3422 GCF_001635365.1 Oleiphilus sp. HI0128
AATACTAGAGCTCGCTAAAGAGCGCGAACAGAAATCCTATATCTAGATTTATCCTAACAACTGACAACAGGTTTATCAAAATGACTAGCATTGGCACGCCCTTATCGCCTACGGCAACAAAGGTATTATTTTGCGGCTCTGGTGAGCTGGGCAAAGAAGTGGTTATCGAATTACAGCGCTTTGGTGTCGAAGTGATTGCTGTGGACAGGTATGCCAATGCACCGGCGATGCAAGTCGCACATCGCAGTTACGTGATCGATATGCTTGACCCAAAAGCGCTTAGAGAGGTGGTCGAGAAAGAGCAACCACACTTAATTGTGCCAGAAATCGAAGCCATTGCGACCGCTGAATTGGTGGCGCTAGAGAAAGAAGGCTACCAGGTTATTCCCTCTGCACGTGCAGTTAATCTCACCATGAATCGCGAAGGTATTCGGCGCTTGGCGGCAGAGGATTTGAGCATAAAAACCTCTCCCTATCAGTTTGCCAGCGATTATGAGGCTTATCGACAAGCGCTTCAGGAGATTGGTTTGCCGTGTGTGGTGAAACCGATTATGAGCTCCTCTGGCAAAGGCCAGAGCACTGTGAAGACTGAGGATGGTATTGATGCCGCTTGGGCATATTCACAAGAAGGTGGCCGTACAGGGGCAGGCACCATCATTATCGAAGGCTTTGTCGACTTTGATTATGAGATAACCTTATTAACTGTTCGCCACGCTGGTCAGACAAGTTTCTGTGCGCCGATTGGCCATGTCCAAAAGAATGGTGATTATCAACAGTCATGGCAGCCTCAAGCAATGAGCGAAAAGGCCTTGGCAGCGGCTCAGGATATCGCTCATAAAGTGACTGAAAACCTGGGTGGCAATGGTATCTTTGGCGTTGAGTTATTCGTAAAAGGCGATGAAGTCTTGTTTAGTGAAGTCTCACCTAGGCCACACGATACAGGCTTAGTGACCTTAGTATCGCAAGATCTTTCTGAGTTTGCTTTGCATGCGCGGGCTATTCTTGGATTGCCTATTCCCCAGATTAAACAGCTTGGTCCGGCAGCGTCCTCGGTCATTTTGGTTGAGGGGGAGTCCAAACAACTTTGCTTTGGTAACCTTGAAGAATGTTTGTCTGATACTGATGTGCACTTGCGCTTGTTCGGCAAGCCCGAAGTAAAGGGGCAACGCCGTATGGGGGTTGCACTGGCCTTGGATGAAACAATTGAGGCGGCAACGCAGAAGGCGATCAAGGCATCTTCAGCGGTGGCATTAAAGTTCTAGCGTTATTAGTGTGAAGTATAATGGCTGAAACGCAAAAAGTAATCGATAAAGGCTTTCCTCCGGTGCTTGGAGAAGAGCCAACAGTTCTAATATTAGGCACGATGCCCAGTGTTAAATCCCTGCAAGAGCAGCAATACTACGGACATCCTCGCAATGCCTTCTGGTGGATATTGGCGCAACTATGCAGTTTTGACCTGGCCTTGCCTTATGTGCAACGCCTGGAAGAGGCTAAACGCTGCGGTATCGCGATTTGGGATGTCGCTCATTCATGCTACCGCCCAGGAAGTCTGGATTCGAATATCGACCAGTCCACTATGAAGGCGAATGATATTCAAGGCATGCTTGAACAGAACCCGAGTATTAAGCTGATTGCGTTTAACGGTCAGGCTGCAGCCAAGTTGTACAAGAAGTTTATCGGCGTTTCAGTTACTCCTGATACAACCCTGAACTTACCTTCGACCAGTCCTGCCAATGCAGCCATGTCGAAAGAGGATAAGCTAGCGTCTTGGTGTGCTATGAAAGAATTTTTAAATTTAGATGAAGATATCAGTGAGTAATGTTTGTGAGTGAGATAAACCAGGACTTAAGTGAAATATATAGCTTTCTTGGCTGTGAAACCCCTGACCTTTGGGTCGAAAATGCCCTGGCTAATCAGGATATCATGCTGCTGGATCACGCTCACTGTGAGAAGAAAGCAGCAATGACAGCGCTTAACCTGATTCACCGTTATCCGGGTAATCCAGACTTGCTGATGAAGATGTCTCGCTTGGCTCGTGAAGAGCTCAGGCATTTCGAACAGGTAATGAAATTTATCAAAAAACGTAAACTGGCATACGGTCACATGACGGCATCACGCTATGCAGCAAGGCTTAGAGATTCTGTCCGAAAACAAGATCCTGACCGTGTGATTGATCTACTGATCATTGGCGCATTTATTGAAGCGCGCTCCTGCGAGCGCTTTGCCAAGACAGCGCCCTTGCTAGACGATGAGTTAAAGGACTTTTATATTTCTTTGCTCAAGTCGGAGTCTCGTCACTATCAAGACTATCTAAAACTTGCTTCGGGTTATTGCAAAGAAGGGCTCGACGAGAGAGTCGCTTTTTTCAGAGAGAAAGAGCAGGAATTAATCGAGCAGCCAGATGAAGAATTTCGTTTTCATAGCGGGCCAGTGACTGCTTAGGTTTAGTTGGCTGGCGTTGCTATATGCAGCTGTACAAAGCATCAATTAAGGCTTTGGCGCAGGGCCCTGTTTCATTAATCGGGTGTACTCGATTGCCACAATAGCCAAAGCTGATTTTTGCATCTGGGTCAGCAAAAGCAATAGCGCCGCCTAAACCGGGGTGGCCGAAGCTTCTAGGGTTGTCACCTGTTTTAAAATACGGGTTGTTCAACATAAAGCCCGTTCCATAGCGAAAGTGGCGGTGGGTCATGACTTCAACACCATCCCACTGCTCTTTTATCGCGTCTTCCAAGGCCGCTTTGCTGATAAGTCGATGGTCTCGATTGAGTTCATCGATAGTTCCTTCCATTGACAATAGGCTATAAATCTTTGCGATATTTCTAGCGTTACTATGGCCATTGCCAGACCCGAACTCGTGGGTTCGGAAATCAGGGTCCTCAAACATACGCTGAGGGTCCGGGATTGGTTTCCAAGCTCTAGCAAGTAAAGAGTTTGGGTCGTTGACTTGTTGTAAGGTAGGAACACCATTAGATATGACGATATCGGCGCAACGAGTAATCTGGCTTTCATTCATGCCTAGGTAGAATTCAATATTGTTTGGCCCAAATATTTCTTCTTGCAAATATTGCCCTAAGGTTTGACCGGTACACTTACTGATCAAAGCCTGGCACAGAGGGCCATGAGTAAAAGAGTGGTAGCAGGGAGTAGAGCCTGCGGGCCAAAGTGGTGCTTGAACTTCTAATGCTTGCTCGACAACCCCTTTTTGATAGAGGGAACCGGCAGGCGCTGCATCGGCAACAGGAACGCCTGCGAGTTGAGCCAAAACGCAGCGTACTGTGATTTTGTCTTTTCCCGCCTGAGCAAACTCTGTCCAATACGTGCAGACAGGCTGGTCGAGATCGATGATTCCTCTGTCCGCAAGTGAGAGTACAGCGAGGGAAGCGATAGCTTTGGTAACGGACATAACGCAGCAAAGAGTA
>NZ_LWGG01000748.1:0-4598 GCF_001635365.1 Oleiphilus sp. HI0128
AGGTAGAGCAATGCAATCACTTCAGCTGGTAGATAACTTCATCGCACAGTTCAACTTTGTCTGTGCTTACAGTGAAGAACAAAAACGTATAGCTTATCAAATACGTTTTAAACAGAGCAAAGAAGACTTTGACGGACTCACTCATGTTGAGCAGGTCATTGACCAATATGACCACAACTCGACACACCTGCTCCTTCAAGAGAATAGCAGCAGACAATATATTGCCTGCATACGTATCAGCCACTCAGTTGAAAGCTTATCAGCGCAACCCACCTTGCCCTGCCAAAGGGCAAACTCCTGCTCACTAGGGTTTATCGATCAGGTATTTTCCTCTGGATGCCATTTATCTTTGTGCGAAATATCTCGACTTAACATCAACCCCGAGTATTGCGACACCGAAGCCAAAAAGTACAGTTTTTCAGAAGCAATGTATCTGGCAGCCTTCTCTCTTGCACGTTTACGCTTCGATGACCGAATTTTACTTTCGCTCCCCTGCAACGAATTCAAACGCTTACGAGCTCGCGGCCTCCAGCTAGAGCAGACCACGAACAAGCTGAACAGCGATAGTGAAGACTTATTCTGGCTCTCCAGTGAATCCGGTATTCTGGATAACAGCCCCGCTTATGATCTTTATCAACATATTCTCGGCTGTATTACTCATCAACTCAATCAACCTCTTTTAGATGGCGATGACCTTATCGCTAATGAGGGAGTCTAAGCAAAACATAACAAGTTCGTCCGTCATGGCAGCTTATGTTACCGATGTATAATCTTCCATATCACAAATGCTACCTATTAGTTATTCATAAGTTTGAGGGTTTCAGCTAGACTCTTATTTTTATCTCGTCTCGCATTACTCTTTACTTAAGGAGCCATCGTGGATCTAATCGAAGCTCGATCTATGCAAGCCAAGTGCATACTCAATCTGATGACAGTTGTCGCCAAAGACAACCTTTCAATTACGCAAAGGGAAGATCTACCAGAAAAAGCCTACGATATTGGCTGCCTAGTGGGAATGCTTGAAGGCGAGATTTTCAAGATCGTCAAAAGTCGCAGTAGCATCGTCGACGACCTTCCTTTTAAAGATAAAATCCTCGAACAATTTGTGAACGGCGTAACTGTAGTTATTCATCGCTTGCTGCTCGACGAAAATCAGGACCAACTCGCTCAAGATCAAGCACGCCTTGATCGACTTCGACAAGAACTAAAACAAAATCTAGAACATACAGAAACCCTCCTGGAAAATGCTACTCGCCTTGAAAGTGCACTTAGCAATAATGCTTTATATCGTGACTCGGCAGAGGTCTTATCAACCTTCCAAAGCAATGTCGCGACCATGCAGAACATGTATCAGGTTAAGGCTCAAGAACATGAGATGTTAAATATACTTGTCGACAAGAATGAAGCCTTACTGCTACAAACCGACCACTCACTGTCAGCACTGCCAAAGCTAAGTGATGCCAGCAAACTAGTCGACCTCAAACAAGAATTTCTCCGTATTGAGCAAGACACATAGAAACTGTATTACGGGCCAAGCATGACCAACCTAATCGACCTTTCGCACAATATGCAAACCTTTAAAGAGCTACGCGTTCAACAAGACGGGCACGTCTTGCTTGTCTCGTTGAATAGACCTGATATTCACAATGCGATGTCTCACGAAGCAATGGTTGAAGAAATCGAGCGTGTATGCGATTTAGCAAACAATAACAGCGAAATTCGCGTCATGGTGCTGACCGGAGAAGGAAAGAGTTTCTGCGCCGGCGGCAATGTCAAAGATATGCTCAATAAAACTGATATGTTTGGCGGCAATAAAGAAGAAATAGAACAAAGCTATAAAAACGGAATTCAGCGTATTCCTTTGTCCTTATGGAATATCGAGATCCCCGTTATTGCCGCCGTAAATGGCGCCGCAGTCGGTGCAGGCTGTGACCTGGCAATGATGTGCGATATTCGCATCGCTTCCGATAAAGCCCGCTTTGCCGAAAGCTTTGTCAAACTTGGCATCATTCCGGGAGACGGCGGCGCGTGGTTCTTGCCAAGAATTATTGGCATAGCAAAAGCCAGCCAAATGGCACTGACTGGCGATATGGTTGATGCTCAAACAGCGCTATCTTGGGGGATGGTGTCTGAGTGCATCGAAACTTCAAACATGCTTGAGCGCGCACTTTCAATCGCACATAGCATCGCTTCAAACCCGCCTCTTGCCGTTCGAGCCACTAAGAAGCTACTACGTCAAAGTGAACGACTCAAATTACCTGAAATGCTAGACCAATGTGCAAAAGTTCAAGCTGGTCTGCATCAAACAGAAGATCACTTAGAGGCAGTGAAAGCTTTACTAGAAAAACGCGCTGGGCAATATCACGGGCACTAAAGCAGTAAGTTTTAGGTCTTCTTATGCAAGAGAGGCCATCACCACTATTTTGGAAAAATTTAGCCAATGGAAACTCTTTCTATTTTGGTCGACGTACAGAATATTTACTACACGACCAGACAAGCCTATGGCCGCCATTTTGATTACAATGCATTTTGGGCAAAGGTGACCCAAAATCGACACGTCGTTAATGCCGTGGCCTATGCAACGGAGCCCGCAGATGAAAAACAGAGACAGTTTCAGAATATACTTAGAGCGATAGGGTTTAAGGTAAAGTTGAAGCCCTACATTCAGCGCGCTGACGGCTCTGCTAAAGCTGATTGGGATGTCGGTATCACACTCGATGCTATGGAGTTTGCGGCACACAGTGACATCCTTGTTTTAGCATCTGGTGATGGAGATTTCGACCTGCTCGTCGATCGAATCAAACTGAAACACAGCTCTGCTGTAGAGGTCTACGGCGTTAAAGCACTAACAGCTTCGTCACTGATATGTTCCGCCACTAAGTTTGTCGCAATAGATACTGATTTATTACTTAACTAAATTCAGATCAAGCGATATGCTCGCCACTATTATCTTTACAACAATCTCATCGAGACTCTGAGTACTTATACTCAATAAACAATGTCATGAATATGCTCGGGGTCATCTGTCGTTAACTCCCCTCGCTCCAATTTCTTCTCTACACCTGGCCCTAATACTGGCTTCATATCCCTGGCATGTAAGTCATGTGCACAATGATCGCAAGCAAAACGAGGGCTGGAAACATGACCACAAGTTTTATGCTGGAACATAATCGGTGCACCGTCACCATCACATAGCCACTTGTCACCCCATTGAACAACCGTCATCAGCACCGGATAAAGATCCATTCCTTTCTCAGTTAAATGGTATTCATAACGAGACATCTTCTCGTCATATAAGACTTTGGTTAAAACCTCAGCTTCCACCAAACGATTTAGACGGTCAGACAAACGATGGCGGGTTATCCCTAAAGATTTTTGAAACTCTGAGAAGCGCCTGACGCGGCGAAATGCGTCCCGGATGATTAACAGCGTCCAACGATCACCAAATATTGATAATGCTCTAGCAATTGAACAAACCTGAGAGTCAATCTCTTCCCAACGCATAGCTACCTCTTTGCATTTTATTTGAATTATTCGCGCCTAATAAGACTAGCCACTGTTCCAATATACAAAGTTGATCTAAATCAAAAAAAGCCATTATACCAGAAATAGAACAGTATTTTAGCAAGTCGTCACAATAGATTCACTTGACGAGTTCTATTATGGAACCATATACTTTACACAAGGTTCCAAAACGGAACTGTGATGAATTTGGCATTTTTACCCTAAGCCATATTTGTCTAATCCACCAAATAGTGAGGACTCGCTTATGAGCATCATGAAAGCTATTTCTAAATGGATTGATTACGAACTAGGGATTAGAAACATTGATTTGGAATTAGAAGCAGGCGACTTAGACTGAGCTTGCAGTTCGTATTCCTTCATGAGTTTACTTGTATTTATCGAAGCGCCAATACTTGCGCTGTAGTCTTTAAATAGACATTAAGAGGAATAAAATTATGTTTGGATTTCCATTTTTTACTAGCCTTATCGTAACGGTTGCAATGGTTGTCGGTTTTTCATTTATTATTAACCACGGCATCCAAAAGAAAAAAGCTAACAATGAAGACGCTATCTCTAATACAAGCCAAGGCGAAAAAGACACTAACTGCCACGCCTAAGCTAAGATCGCCGCTCTATTGAGCGAGTAAAATTGAGATAGAAAAATTGAGGCTGCTACATAGCAGCCTCTTTCGTTCTAGCCTACCGAAGCCTTCAGTGCTTGCTCCAAATCTTCAAGAATGTCATCGATATGCTCGATACCGATTGATAGTCGAATCATTTCAGGCGTAACACCCGCGACTTTCTGTTCTTCCTCTGTCATTTGCCTGTGCGTTGTCGAAGCAGGATGACACGACAATGATTTAGCATCACCAATATTTACCAAACGCTTAAACAGTGCCAAGGCATCATAGAAACGCGTACCTGCCTCTAAACCACCTTTAATTCCAAAGGTCATAATGGCCGACGGTGTACCTTTCATATATTTTTTGGCTAGCTCATGGTTCTCATCTGAGGGCAAGCCACCATAACCAACCCACTCAACTAGATCGTGCCCTTCTAGAAATTCGGCCACTTTTATTGCGTTTTCACAATGA
>NZ_LWGG01000749.1:0-6594 GCF_001635365.1 Oleiphilus sp. HI0128
ATCACCATAGTGAAGGTTTAAGTCTTCAGCGACGATCTTTATGTTATTACCACTTGATTTCATACTTCTTCCTTAGGTAAATAGCTGCAGCGTTCAGTGTGATTAATATCGACAGTATGACAACAATGCCCGCTGCTGTTTTTTCTACATATGCACGTTCAGGCATACCCGCCCACGTAAAGATCTGGGCCGGCAGTACCGTCGCAGCCTCCATGATCGACGAAGGTGAATCTGGGATGAATGCAATCATTCCAATAATGATTAATGGAGCGGTTTCCCCCATGGCTTGCGCCATGCCAATTATCGTACCGGTCAAGATGCCTGGTAGCGCAATGGGTAGAACGTGGTCTTTGACAACTTGAATTTTGTTAAGGCCCAAACCATAACCTGCATGGCGAATTGACTCGGGTACACTTCTGAGTGCAGCACGAGAACTGACAATAATAATTGGTAATGTCATTAGCGCTAAAGTGATACCGCCCACTAATGGCGAGCTTCTTGGCAGACCAAATAAATTAATAAATACTGATAAGCCTAGTAGGCCGAATAATATTGAAGGAATAGCCGCGAGGTTGTTTATATTCACTTCAACAAAACGGGTAAAGCGGTTGTCGGATGCAAACTCTTCCAGGTAAATTGCCGTCATCACACCAATCGGGAAAGCAAAGGCCATTGTTACTAACAAGGTCAGTACCGAGCCTACGATGGCAGACAGTATCCCGGCATTCTCTGGCATTTTAGAGTCACCCTTACTGAAGAAAACACTATTCCAGCGTAATTCTAACTTACCTTCTTCTTTCAACTTATCGACTAGGGCAAGCTGCTTTTCTTTCAGGTTATAGTGATGACCTTTTAAATACTGGTCAACCTGGTCATCAGCCAATGCCCACATTGTTTGGCTTGTACCCATCAATTCAGGCTGGTCTCGCATGGTTTTTGTTAACGTACGTAGCCAAGCCCTACTTACAATTTTGCGATAACCTTTTGGAATGGCGCGACGCGTGGACTTAGCATTTCGCTCAGAAAACTCTACTTCAACTTGCACATAAGCTTGCTTCACAGCAGGCGCAGCAGTACTAAGGATATCGACCATGAAGAAGATCAGAAACGACAGAGTAAATACGACGGAGCTCTTTGCGAAAAGTTTGAAAAATCGCGAGGCACGATGCCGTTTACTTAAGGTCGGGTCGTAAAAAGGGTTAGAATTCTGTTTTGAAGTCATAGCCTGCTTATCTTGTATTTTTCTTTAAACTTACGGATTTGGGACAACGAGACCATATTGAGAATCAATGTGATCACAAATAAGACCAAGCCTAAGGCAAAAGCCGAAAGCGTTTGCGGTGAGTCAAAGGCGTGATCCCCGACAAGGGAGTCAACAATTCTCACTGTTACGGTGGTCATATCTTCTAAAGGGTTCCACGACAAATTTGGTCTAAGACCGGCAGCCATAACCACAATCATGGTTTCACCAATCGCTTTAGCAAAGCCAAGCAAACAGGCTGAGATAATACCCGGAAGCGCAGAGGGTAAAACTATATTTTTGATCGTCTCGCTTTGCGTCATACCTAACGCATAGGCGGCATTGCGTTGACTGCTTGGTACAGCACGAAGTACGTCATCACTCAAGGATGAAATGACCGGAATAATCATAACGCCCATCACCAAGCCGCTTGCTAGTGCGCTGTTAAAAGCAGCATCGACACCAAACTGTTCTGCTATTGCCACGATAGCTGGAGCCACTGTCAACGCAGCAAAGAAGCCATAAACGACAGTCGGGATACCCGCCAGAATTTCGAGCAAGGGCTTCAATATTTTTCGCTGAGCTGATGAGGCATATTCACTCATATAAATCGCATTACCCAAGCCAATGGGTATCGATACCGCTAACGCAATAATTGTGATCATGAAGGTACCGGCGAAAATCGGTACTGCACCGAAGGAGCTTTCTCCATGGCTCATGTGCCACTCGGTACCTGTAATAAAATACCAAAGGCTTTTTAATTGAAAGAACTCTAACGCCTGGAACAGGATAGAAAACAAAATACCAATAGTTGTAACAATGGCAATTGCGGCTGAGATCGCGAGAGTTGCAGTAATACAACGTTCTTTAATAAGGGTTGAACGCTTTTTGGATTCAACTTGAAACAAATCTATACTTCCATTATTTAAGAGCCGAATAACTGAGTGGCTAAATTTATACCTACAAAATAAAAAGCCCACTACACAGCGGGCCTTTTGATTTATTTAAGTCCAACTACTTCCTTGTAGTTAGACTTAACATCCCTGTCATTAAACTTCCTAAGACCTTACACTTTTAGACTTAAGCGGGATTATTCAGCCCAGCTCGCATCGTACTCAGTGATAGTCAAAGAGGTATCATCGTCTGTATAAAGCGTGCTACCAGCATCTACAGTGAAGCGAGCTTCAGAACCTGCAGTGAACAGGTCAGCACTAGCGTTTACATTGTTCTTAATCGCTAGACCTGCACCTGTTACCGTTGCGCGAGTATCAGTATCAACACCAGTGTCACTTACACGGATCGCCTCAACGTCTGCATCTGATGAAGACTCAACCAAAATTTGAACATTGTTGAACACGTAGTCTGTACCTTCGCGCAAGCGAACTGCACGACCAACTGACTTCAAGATTGCGTTTTCAAGAGTAGGTTGCGCTTTAGGGTCACCATCAGTAGAGGTGCTGTGACTATCTGCTTCAATTACACGTGAACCAGTTTCGTCATCAACGATGTTCTGCTCAGCATAAACGTTTGAAAGTGTACCGATATAACCTTGGTCGGTATCGATTGAATCGTCACCAGCGTTGTAGATATACAAACCGTCGACGCTTACTGTACCGCCCCAAAGCTCGATACCATCATCCGCAGAACCAATGATTGCGATGTTCTCGATAGTTGTACCTGAACCTACAGAACCAAGAGAAAGACCGTTAAGCTCTTTGTCTTTTTCTACTTCATAACCAGAGTATTTGATCGCAACGTAAGTCAGTGTTCCACTGTTATCGTCCGCAATCGTTACACCAGCGTCAGGACCATAAGACTGAGTACCAGCTTCATAAGTACGCTCGCCTTTGTTGTTGGTAGATTGACCAAGGATAGTCAAGCCACCCCATTGACCCTGCTCGTCACCAGTATTAAGACCAGCAACGTCTTGAGCAGACGTAAAGATGATTGGGTTTGACTCTGTACCTTGAGCATCAATCATTGCACCACGGTTTATCGCTAGGTAAGAGTTACCTGAAGCACCGAAAAGTGTTGTTCCAGCTTCAATAGTAAGCGTAACACCGTCAACAACATTCACTTCACCAGTGATTGCATACAAGCTATCGCTAGTTAGTGTTGTATCGCTTGTGATGTCGCCACTAATAACTGAAACAGCCTGATCGTTAACCTCTGCCAATGCCCATTCGAAGATGCTCAAATCAACACCAGTTACAGCGTTGTCAGCATCAACTTCTGCAGCAAATGCTACACCAGAAGAGTCTAGATATGTTTCGTCAACCATATCACCAGAAACACCGACTGTTTCATGTACATCACCAAGTGCACGGAAAATTTCACGTGTACCTTCGTCACGATAGATACCCTTACCACTAGTGATGATACCGTCAGCACCGATGTCGCCTGTTACAGCATCATCAATCACTAACTCAACTGCGTCATTCTTGATCGCGATACCAGCACCTGCTGTTTCAATTTCATCGCCAGTTACAGCAGTATCACTTACACGGATTGCTGCGATGTCTGCAATGTAATCAGCTTCAGTGTACTCTTCAGTACCACCTTCACCGTCATCAACCTGTGTCCCAATTAGTGATGCATCAGCACTTGAAGACTTAACATTAACTTGTACGTTGTTAAATACGTAGCCTGTACCTTCACGAAGACGAATAGCGCGACCGATTGTATCTAGTGTTGCATTTTCAAGCGTTGGCTTAGCAATTGGTGTGCCTGCATCGTCAGTGCTGTGCGAGTCAGCTTCGATTGCACGTGAGTCAATCTCATCATCAACAACAACTTGCTGAACGTAAACGTTTGAAAGAGTGCCGATATAACCCTGGTCAGTATCGATTGAATCATCACCTGCGTTGTAGATGTACAGACCATCAACATCAACCGTACCACCCCAAAGCTCAATGACGTGGTCTAGCATTTTTGACCAACCCAGTTAAGATACTTTTTTCATTTCAATTGCCTGAGCTTCGTATTCATTCGGGCTCATGTAGCCCAAGTAAGAATGCAGCCGCCGACTGTTATAAAACATGGATATGTAATCCAAAATATCCTGCTGTGCCTCATAGCGAGTTTGGTAACTTCGCCATTGCACGCGCTCTTGCTTCAGGCTTCCAAAGAAGCTTTCTACTACCGCATTATCCCAACAGTCGCCACGCCGACTCATGCTTCCTTGGATGCCGTGTTGATCCAATAACCTTCTAAAGGCATCACTCGCATATTGAGAGCCACGATCCGAATGATGAATCAAGCCTGCTTTCGGTCGCCGCTGCCAAATTGCCATGGTAAGCGCATCGCAAACCAGACTCGCTTTCATGCGTGAACTCATGCTCCAGCCAACAACCTTCCGTGAAAACAAGTCAATCACGACAGCTAGGTACAGCCAACCCTCTTGAGTCCAGATATATGTAATATCCGCGACGTATGCCTGATTAGGTTGAACAACATCAAACTCTCGCTTTAAGCGATTTGGATAAACAGGCTTCTTATGATTGCTATTAGTGGTCACTTTAAATTTCTTCTTGTGGCGCACCTTCACACCAGCCTCATTCATCAGTTTTTTTGTTTTAGCTCGACTTACTGGATAACCCAAAATGTTCAATGCTTTCTTCATCCTGCGCTCTCCATAAGTGTGGTCGCTGGACTCTGCTATATCCGTTATCCAATCAAGCATTTCCTGATGATCCGGGTCATCTGGTTGACTACGCTTGCGCTTGGCAAAGCTATAATAACTGTTTCGTTTCACTCCAAATAGCTGACACATCAGGTCAACCGGCCAGGTCTTCTTATGTTGAGTGATAAAGTCATACTTCACTTCGTTTCTTTGGCAAAGAAGACCGTCGCCTTTTTTAGTATTTCCTTTTCTATTTCAAGGCGCTTAACCTGCGCCTTAAGTCTTCTAATTTCTTCTTGCTCTGACGTAAGCTTGCCATTGCCTCTGAAAGCATTGCCTGAATCGTTTTGATATTCTTTTATCCAACGCCCCAGTACCTGTGCGCTAATACCCAGGCTACGGGCTGCCTCTGTCCTAGTGTGGCCTTGATCAAGCACCAGACTAATCGCGTCCAATTTAAATTCTTGGGAATATTTTTTTCGTGTATTCAATTTACCTTCTCCAGTTAGGACGTATTATGTCTTAACTGGACTGGTCATATCTATTAGACCACGTCAGTACCGGGATGGCTCGATCGACAAGATCAATCAGGAGTTTATGCCTTGATTTCTTAAACATCGTGAACAGCTATCGCTCAAAAACAATACTAGCGCCAACCACTAGAATCCTATAAGCTCGCTCTCCTTATTTTGGCTGTATTGTTATTGTACAGCCCCTACAGTTGAGCAGTTTATGAGTTTCGAGTCTTTAGGTCTTTCGCTTCCACTATTAAAAGCTATTGAAGAATTAGGGTATAAAACCCCATCCCCTATACAAGAAAAAGCTATACCTGAAGTACTTGCCGGCCATGACCTTTTAGCAGCAGCACAAACCGGCACAGGGAAAACTGCTGGTTTTACATTGCCCATCCTAGATCGTCTCGTTAAAGGCGAAAAACCAAAAGGTAATCGAGTTCGTGCAGTTATCCTCGCCCCAACCAGAGAACTCGCAGCACAAATTGCCGTAAGTGTTGAGCAGTATTCGAAACACCTTCCTCTACGTTCTTCTGTTGTCTACGGTGGCGTCAAGATTAACCCTCAGATGATGCTGCTACGTAAAGGTCTCGATATACTTGTAGCCACTCCGGGACGTCTTCTCGACCTACACTCTCAAAATGCAGTGAAATTTGAAGACCTCGAAATCCTTGTTCTCGATGAAGCTGACAGAATGCTAGATATGGGCTTTATAAGGGATATTCGGAAAATTATTTCCTTGCTTCCAAAGAACAGGCAAAGCCTATTATTCTCAGCCACCTTTTCAGACGAAATCAAGATGCTCTCAAGAGAGTTTACACATAACCCCGTTGAGGTCTCAGTTAGTCCCAGTAATACAACAGCAAAAACAATTGAGCAGTGGATATACCCAGTCGATAAAAATAGAAAATCAAAACTTTTATGCCAATTGATTAAGGAAGAAAACTGGCAACAAACTTTGGTTTTTTGTCGTACCAAACATGGATCAAACCGCCTAACAAGAGTTCTCGAAGGGGCAGGTATCAAAGCTGCCGCGATTCACGGCAATAAAAGTCAAGGTGCCCGAACTCGAGCCCTACAAGAGTTTAAGTCTGGTGTCATTCAAGTTTTAGTTGCGACTGATATTGCAGCACGCGGCATCGATATAGATCAGCTACCTCAGGTTGTTAACTTTGAGCTACCTCACGTATCTGAAGATTACGTGCACAGAATAGGTAGAA
>NZ_LWGG01000750.1:0-13822 GCF_001635365.1 Oleiphilus sp. HI0128
ACGTCAAATTGTCTCGGGCCATATCTTTAAGCAGTTGAGGGACTTCGTATCGCTCACCGCATTGCTGATGCAAGGCTTCGGCCCTTTCAATAAAAGACTCTAAGCCTGTTTGGTTGATAAACTGCAAGATGCCGCCCGTCCAGACCGGATAACCAATTCCCATGATGGAGCCGATATTAGCGTCTCGAACGCTGGTCAGTACTTTTTCTTCGACGCAGCGGACAGTCTCAATCGCTTGAATGTAAAGCAGGCGATCTTTGATCTCATCAACACTAACTTCACGGTCGGGTTGTTCGAACTTATCCTTTAGACCTGACCATAAGTGTTTTTTACCTTGAGCCGGATAATCGTAATAACCACCACCCGCAAGTTTTCCTGCACGTTCTAGCGCAAGCATCTTATTTACAACTTCATCGGCTGGGTGCGCCAGATAAGGTTTGCCTTCCGTTTCAAGATCCTTAATCGTTTGCTTACGAATCTTTTCCATCAAGGTCATGCTAACTTCATCGGTCACTGCCAACGGTCCTACCGGAAAACCTGCCAGGAAGGCTGCATTTTCGATCGCTGCGGCCGGTATCCCTTCACCCAACATGGCGATCCCTTCGTTTGCAAAAGTGCCGAAAACACGGGAAGTGAAGAATCCACGGCTGTCATTAACTACGATTGGCGTTTTACCAATTTGCAAAACGTAGTCATAAGCTTTGGCCAGTGTTTCATCTGAGGTCTTGTCACCACAGATGATTTCTACCAGCGGCATTTTGTCGACTGGCGAAAAGAAATGAAGGCCAATAAAGTTCTCTGGTCGCTCAGAGGCTTCCGCAAGACCAGTAATGGGTAAGGTAGAGGTATTCGAAGCAAATACAGCTGATGACTCTAATTGCGCTTCAGCTTCCTGTGTGACCTTTGCTTTTAGAATTCTGTCTTCAAATACAGCTTCAATGACTAGGTCACAGCCTTTCAAGTCCTGCGCATTATCGGTCGCCAGGATGGCGTTCATGGCAGCATCACGCTTATCACTGCTCAAGCGTCCTTTTTTCACTTTCTTATCAAGGATCTTCCGAGAATACTCTTTACCTTTTTCAGCATTTTCTACTGAAACATCTTTTAACACGACCTCAATGCCCTTAGCTGCTGATGAATAGGCAATACCTGCACCCATCATACCGGCGCCCAAAATTCCCACCTTACTCACCTTTGACGCTTCTACGCCATCAGGACGCGCTGCCCCCGCCTTGATTTCATTGAGTTGATACCAGAAAGTACCGATCATATTCTTCGCTACCTTGCTACAAACCAGCTCAACGAAATATCGTGTCTCAATGCGCATTGCCGAGTCGACATCAACTTGTAGGCTTTCAACCATTACCGAGAGAATCGACTCAGGAGCTGGCATGGTGCCTTTGGTTTTTTCGCGCATCATTGCGGGTGCAATCGGTAACATCTTCGCTAAGGCAGGCGTTGAAGGTTTTCCTCCTGGCACTTTATAGCCTTTTACATCATAAGGTTGTTGGGCTTTAGGGTTGGCTTTAATCCAAGCAATAGCCGAAGAAACAAGTTCTTCAGGTGTACCCACAATCTCATTGATCAAACCAAGGTCTTTACCTTTCTCAGGTTTGAACTGTTTGCCTTCGGTCAAAAACGGCAATGCCGCCTGAAGGCCTAAGAGACGAGACATACGGACAACACCGCCACCACCGGGCAACAAGCCAAGCGTCACTTCAGGTAGACCTAGCGTCACACCTTTGCTTAAAGCGACACGGTAATGACACGAAAGCGCAAGCTCCCACCCCCCCCCAAGTGCAGCGCCGTTGATACAAGCAACAACCGGCTTACCAGATGTTTCTAGCTCTCGCATTGCCAGTTTTAGGCGGTCAACCATCTTATACAGAACCGAGGCATTTTGACGTGTAGTTGCATAGAGGTCATCAAGGTTGCCACCGGCAAAGAAAGTCGACTTATTTGAACGGAATAGCACACCTGCGAAGTCTTCATCACGAAGTTGTTCGACTGCTGCGCATAAGGAGTCTGTAAATTCCTGGTCCATTAAGTTGGCACCGGAATTGGGCTTATCAAGAATTAAGTGAACGATATTATCTTGATCTTTTTCTACAATCACTGAACTCGTGTTGTTATTTATACTCACGGCCGTTCTCCTCTTAAACTCTTTCGATAATCGTTGCGATACCCATGCCACCGCCGACACACAAGGTCGCTAGACCAGTCTTTAAGTCACGCGCTTCGAGCTCATCTAGTAACGTACCCAAAATGATTGCGCCTGTTGCGCCTAAAGGGTGACCCATCGCGATTGAACCGCCATTAACATTTACTTTTTCTTCACTCACTTCTAGTTCGTCCATAAAGCGCATGACCACAGAGGCGAATGCTTCGTTCACCTCGAACAAGTCGATGTCCTTAACGTCCATGCCAGCTACTTTAAGTGCTTTTCGTGCAGCGGGCGCAGGACCTGTGAGCATAATCGTCGGGTCAGTTCCAACAACAGCTGTAGAAACAATACGAGCCCGTGGTTCCATACCGAATTTTTTACCAGCAGCCTCACTACCAATTAAGACAGCTGCAGCACCATCAACAATACCCGAGGAGTTACCAGGTGAATGGATGTGATTGATTGACTCAACTTGCGGATAACGCTGACGAGCAACACCGTCAAAGCCCATCTCGCCCATCATCTGGAACGAAGCTTTTAACTTACCCAAGGTCTCCATGGATGCATCCGCCCGAACCAACTCATCGTTCGCTAAAATTTCGATACCATTACGATCAACGACCGGCACCACAGATTTTTCGAAAGAGCCGCGTTCCCAAGCCGCCGCTGCTTTATGATGCGAACGCATAGCAAAGGCATCGACGTCTTCACGGGAGTATCCACCCAAGGTAGCGATCAAATCTGCACCAATGCCCTGCGGCATAAAACCCGTTTTAAAGTTCGTTTCGGGGTCCATTGCCCAAGCACCACCATCGCTCCCCATCGGGACTCGTGACATAGACTCGATACCCCCAGCGACCACGAGATTTTCCCAACCTGAACGAATCTTCATTGCAGCGGTGTTAACCGCCTCGAGCCCCGATGCGCAAAAGCGATTAAGGACAACACCTGCAACATCATCATTCCATCCTGCAGCCAATGCTGCAGTTTTTGCGATATCAGCACCTTGGTCGCCAACAGCGGTAACGCAGCCCATGACGATATCGTCAACCTCAGCTGTATCGAAACCATTGCGCTGTTGAAGAGCGTTTAATAAATCTGAAAGAAGTGTTACCGGTTTTACTTCATGAAGAGCGCCGCTCGCTTTACCTCGGCCCCGAGGTGTGCGAATCGCGTCAAATATTAGGGCTTCATTTGTCATTGTACTTATCCTATAAAATTTGTTCGTCCATTGAATGGAAAACGCATTATTAGGATAGCTGGCTAAGCGAAGGTCTCAATGATATTTCATAGCAATAAAGTTGATCATTTATTGCAAGCTTAGAAAGGGTCTACAGAAAACGCCGACTTTATAGGGGCAATAGCGTATCTATTTCTGTAGGCAGGGGGCTCGCTCCCTCGCAATGAATCTGTATGGTGTCTGCCCGAAGCCAAACCGCCTGCGAGTCGAGGAAGGCTCTGCCTACATTGAGCATTATTAAGCTTTATGCGCCTGTTCTAGATATTCGTGACTTTGCATTTCTAACAAACGGCTTTCTGTACGTTCGAACTCAAAGCTAAGTTTGCCGCCCTGGTAAATTTCATGGATAGGCGCTTCAGCAGAGATAATCACCTTAACGCTGCGGTCATAAAATTCATCAACCATATTGATAAAGCGCCTCGCCTGATCATCTGTATCGATACTCATCTGAGGGACGTTACTCACGATCACTGCGTGAAATTCTCTTGCGATCTCAATGTAGTCATTCTGGCTTCTAGGTCCATCGCAAAGCTCGGAAAATGTAAACCAAACAACATCGTCAGCGTGCCGTAGCGCTTTAAGAGGGCGACCATTAATCTCAAGCTCTAGCTCGTGTGAACCTGCTTCAACAGCGAGCTGTTTAAAGTATTTATCCAAATTGATATCGGCTTGTGCGTCTAAAGGAAAATGATAAAGCTCAGCCTGCTCAAGTGTACGTAAGCGGTAATCGTTACCGCCATCAACATTCACAACCTCGGTGTACTTGTTAACAAGATCGATAGCAGGCAGAAAGCGATCACGCTGTAGGCCATCCTTGTATAAACCATCTGGAACAATGTTTGAAGTACATACAAGGGAAACACCGTTCGCAAAAAGCTCTTGCATTAAACCGCCAAGAATCATTGCATCACCGATATCGGAAACAAAAAACTCGTCGAAGCAAATTATACGGGCCTCATCACTCAACTTCTTCGCAACGATATGCAATGGGTTCTTTTCGCCTTCAAGCGTAGTCAGCTCCTGGTGAACCCTTTGCATAAAGCGATGGAAGTGAATGCGCATTTTTTGCTCAAAAGGCAGGCTTTCATAGAAGTTATCCATTAGATAAGTTTTACCACGACCCACCCCGCCCCAGAAGTAAAGCCCTTTGACAGGCTCTGGCTTCTTTTTAGAAAACTTGTTAAACCACTTCCCGGCTAAGCGCTTGCGCTCTGCTTCATCTGAAATTAGATTTTCATACAGCGTTTGCAGTCTATCTACCGCCATTTTCTGTGCAGGGTCTTTAACGAAACCTTCCTTTTGCAAATCTTGTAAATAACGTTGCAAGGGAGAGAGCGGTAAAGACGACATATTCGAAAAATCCTAATACGAGTAAAACTAACTCTGGAAGCTTTTCTGTGAAACTTTTTTCAGAGGCCTAAAAAAGCGGCTATTTTGAGGCTTGTTGCCGCCTAGGTCAATTTTCGATTAAAAAACTATTTGCTATTGTCTTCAGACTAAAGAGGTTTTAGTATCAATCTATTATATTTTAGTTTTTTATATAACTAACATTTCTAGTTAGCCATAAGAGTGAGAGTAGTCTGTGAGCGAAACAATGATTCAACTTCTGTCGGGTGTGGGTCTGTTCTTTTTAGGCATTGTCGTGGGAGCGGTCTTTCATCGATCTGTCCAAGGCGAAGCAAGTAAGAATAAACGTTTGGAACAAAAATTAGCCGAGCTACAGGCTCGTCATGAAAAGTACCAGGCTGAGGTCAGTGAACACTTTATGGATACCGCGCAAGCTGTACACACCCTCAATAAAAGCTACCGAGAGGTGCATGAGCAGCTCGCCAAAGGCGCAAGCCGCTTGTGCAATGAAGAGCAAGCTGAAGATTTTCTCGCAATCGGCCAATCTAACGCAAGTACTGATAGTGCTGCACAGAAACCCCGCGCTGAAGTTTACACACCACCTATGGACTATGCTCCAAAGAATAGCGACGCCGACACAGGCACACTGTCAGAAACTTATGGCATTACTAAAAAAGAAGTTAGCTCGGAGCAAGAAGAAGAGCTGCTTGTTAAAGAGCCACCAAGAATCTAGGCCATTAAACTGGATTATCGATATCGATAAACTCAAACTCGATATCAAACTTTTCCTGTAAATGTTGCCCAAGTGCTTGAATCCCCCCTTTCTCGGTCGCATGATGGCCTGCGGCGAAATAGGCGACCCCGGTTTCTCTTGCGACGTGAACGGTTGGCTCGGATATCTCACCACTTAGGTAAGCATCAAGGTTCTGACTCACTGCAAGGTCAATCATCCCCTGGGCTGCACCAGTACAAAACCCAATATTCTGTATTAACCGGTTAGGCTCACCAACAAACTCGCATTGGCGACCTAGCTTGTTAGTCACATGCTCGGAAAACTGCTCAACTGTTACCGCCTTATCTAAGCGACCAACCTGCCCCACAGAACGCGGGTTTCCGAGTTCCAGTGGCCCCGTTATATCGATACCAAGACGCAGCGCGAGCTGAGCGTTATTTCCACACTCTGCATGAATATCGACAGGTAGGTGGTAAGCTAAGAGACTAATGTCGTTGACAAGTAACTGCTTAATTCTCTTTTTCTTAATACCCGTAATAGGCTGAGCTTCACCTTTCCAAAAGTAACCATGATGAACCAAAATAGCACAAGCATTCTGCTCTACTGCCGCATCTATTAATGCTTGGGAGGCGGTTACTCCACCAACGATTCGCTTAACAGAAGCTCGACCTTCTACCTGGATACCGTTCGGGCAATAGTCCTTAATCTTATCAACCGATAAATATTGCTGAAGATAGGTACTCAATTCTTGTAAGTTAACCGACATGATTACGGACCTAAGCTACTTGATGCGATATTCAGCGGAACGAGCGTGGGCTGTCAATCCTTCACCACGAGCAAGTACCGATGCCACCTTCCCTAACTCACTTGCACCCTCTGCTGAGAAGTGCAAAATCGAAGAGCGTTTCTGGAAATCGTACACACCTAGAGGCGAAGAAAAGCGTGCAGTTCCAGAAGTTGGTAATACATGGTTAGGTCCAGCACAATAGTCACCAAGCGCTTCGGCGGTATAGCGGCCCATAAAGATTGCGCCTGCATGGCGAATCTCTGTCAACAAGGCATCGGGATCTTCTACTGATAACTCCAGGTGCTCAGGTGCTATCAGGTTGCTAACATGAGCCGCTTGGCTCAGAGAGTCGACCTTAATGAATGCTGCCCTGGATACCAGCGATGCTGTGATTATTTCCTCACGCTCCATCGTTGGCAACAATTTGCTAATACTGGCTTCAACCTGATCTAAAAACTGCTCGTCTTGTGATATCAAAATAGGCTGAGCGTTTTCATCATGCTCTGCCTGTGAAAACAGGTCCATTGCAATCCAGTCTGGGTCAGTTTTCCCATCGCAAATCACAAGAATCTCTGAAGGACCGGCAATCATATCAATACCAACGGTACCAAATACTTCTCGCTTGGCGGTCGCCACAAAAATATTTCCTGGCCCAACAATTTTGTCGACTGCTGGAACAGTCGCTGTACCGTAAGCTAAGGCTGCAACCGCTTGAGCACCCCCAATAGTGAAGACACGGTCGACGCCGGAAAGCGCCGCAGCTGCCAATACAAGCTCGTTAACTTCACCCTTAGGTGTTGGCACCACCATGATGACCTCAGGCACACCTGCTACCTTTGCAGGAATAGCATTCATCAAAACAGACGAAGGATAAGCCGCTTTACCACCTGGCACATACAAACCTGCCTTATCAAGTGGTACTACTCGCTGGCCAAGGCGCGTGCCATCCACTTCAGTAAAGTCCCAAGAACCCTGATTCTGTTTTTCGTGATAGCCTTTTACCCGCTGTGCAGAGATCTCCAAAGCCTGCTTTTGATCGGTAGGTAGGCTTTGAAGCGCTTCCATTAAGCGTGCCTTTGGAATCTCTAGCTCAGAGGCACTTCCAACACTCAAACCATCAAACTTAGAAGTGTATTTAACCAAGGCATCGTCGCCAGTAGATTTAACGTCATCCAGAATCGTTTTGACCGTCGCATGAACGTCATGATCAAGCTGATCATCCCATGCAACCAATTGCTTTACAGCAGCTTCAAAATTATCATCAGTACTGGATAAACGTTTAATATCTACCATTGAGATTTTCCTGTGTTAATAGTCATAACTCACCGAAGGTCAGCTTTGATAGCTTTATTTAACGGCTTTCTTCATTTTTTCAATAATTGGTTGAATTTGTGCGTGCTTCATTTTCATTGACGCACGATTCACAACAAGACGAGTTGTAATATCAGGGTGAATCATTTCCCTTGGCTCTAAGCCATTTGCTTTTAGGGTATTTCCGGTATCGACGATATCGACAATTTCATCAGCTAAATCTAATAGGGGCGCCAACTCCATCGCCCCATACAGCTTGATGATGTCAGTCTGAATACCTTGCTGCGAATAGAATGCTTTAGCCAGGTTTACAAACTTAGTGGCAACACGAATTCTTCCCTTAGGGCTAACACTACCTTTTTTCGCAGCAGTCATTAACTTGCATTTGGCAATACCTAAATCTAATGGCTCGTATAGGCCATCCGCGCCATGTTCCATTAGGACATCTTTTCCGGTAACACCGATATCTGCGCCGCCGAATTGAACATATGAAGGCACATCGGTGGCCCGGAGAATAATCATTTTCACATTCTCTACAGTGGTATCAAAAATCAGCTTTCGACTACTGGTGACATCTTCTAGCGGCTCGATTCCAGCCTCTTTAATCAGCGGAAGCGTCTCTTTCAAGATGCGCCCTTTTGACAAAGCAATTATTAGATTCTCTGACATAATTTTTTACTCTTAAACTTCACCGTCTAACTAGGCAGGCGCTTTATTTTTGCACCCAGTAGCTGCAGTTTTTCTTCAATGCATTCGTAACCACGATCAACATGGTAAATACGATCAACAAGCGTATCACCTTTCGCAACAAGCCCCGCAATTACCAATGAAGCAGAGGCACGAAGGTCAGTTGCCATAATAGGCGCAGCATGTAATTGCTCAACCCCGGTAATGATCGCAGTGTTGCCTTCGAGCTTAACGTCAGCCCCCATGCGCATTAACTCGTGAATATGCATAAAACGGTTTTCAAATACTGTTTCTGTAATTGAACCTGTGCCTTCTGCTACGCAATTCATCGATGCAAACTGTGCCTGCATATCAGTTGGAAACCCGGGATAAGGTGCAGTTTTCACTGATACAGCTTTAGGGCGCTTACCCTTCATATCCAGCTCAATCCAGTCTTTCCCTGTGGTAATGTGTGCCCCGGCTTCCTTAAGCTTGACCAGAACTGCTTCCAACAAATCAGCACGTGTGTCTTTAAGCTTTACGCGGCCACAGGTCGCAGCGGCAGCACAAAGGTAAGTACCTGTTTCAATACGATCTGGCAGCACGTCATAATGACAACCTTTTAAGGATGCAACGCCATTAATTTCAATCGTTGCGGTACCGTGACCTTTAACATCAGCTCCCATCGCATTCAGACACTCACCCAAGTCAACGACTTCAGGTTCTCGTGCAGCGTTATTCAGGATGGTTTTACCCTCAGCCAAAGCGGCAGCCATCATCAGGTTTTCAGTACCCGTTACAGTTACCGTATCAAGAAAGATGTTTGCACCTTTAAGCCGACCATTGCTAGAAGCTCTAATATAGCCATCTTCGACCTGTATATCGGCCCCCATTGCTTCGAGACCGCGCAGGTGCAAGTCCACTGGTCGACTTCCTATCGCACAACCTCCAGGCAAAGATACTTCCGCCCGACCGAAATGAGCAAGCAAAGGTCCAAGTACCAAAATAGACGCTCGCATGGTTTTAACCAGCTCATAAGGAGCAGTTAGTTCTTTAATAGTTGACGCATTTATCTCGACACTCATTTTTTCGTCGATCGTCAACTCAACCCCCATGCGTCCCATCAACTCAATCATCGTCGTGACGTCGTGTAAATGAGGAAGATTGCCAACAGTAACGGGTTCATCAGCCAACAAAGCTGCAGCCAGAATGGGCAAAGCTGCATTCTTAGCGCCAGAGATACGAATATCACCGTCAAGCTTTACACCACCACCAATTAATAACTTATCCACGATAAGCATCCTTCTATGTATTTGTTAAATTTGTCTACTGAGATATGCCTAAACAAAAGACTAAGCTTTTTCAGCCCACTCTTGGGGAGTATAGGTTTTGATGATGACCGCGTGTATCGTCCCATCAATTATATATTTATTAAGGCATGCGTAGATTAGCTGCTGTTTTTTTACGGGGCTTAGGCCAGCGAAGACCTCGCCTATCGCTGTAACCTGGTAGTGATAACCGTCAGACTCTACCCTTACTTCGACATCGTCCATTTGATCAAGAATTAGCTTTTCAACTTCTGATGCTTGCATACTCGCCCACTACCCAGTTAATTAATGATTGAAAAATAATAATATCGCTACACATGACAAAAAGGCATGCGTAAAAAGGCGGTATCATACAGGAATCGCAGAAGGGACTAAAGCCGCTTTATTACAAAGCATGCAAGAATAACGAGCAATATAGCCTTAATAAAAGACCAAGCTCTAGACACTAATTAGAGAGCAAAAGGCTAAGCAGATCCACCAGAGAGCTATTCAGCGCCCGCCAAGATCGATTCAACACCACCAACGCGCGCCATATTAAACAAATATTCAGGAAGATTGACATAAGATAATACGCAAGAGTGCTTGTTAGCGGCACGTAAACCACTCAGCAGAATGGCCACGACAATACTACTGACACTCTCTACGCCAGATACATCAATTTTAACAGACTTGTGTTCCGAGGAAGACTCCTGAACAAAGCTCAGAAGCAATGATTTTGCCTCACGAGCCTCACGCTCTGATAACGAACCAGCAAGTGATGCTTCAAGCATATCGCCCTGACTACCTTCCTTGCGTGAAATAGATATCACCTTAGGCACCCTCGGCTACAGAAGCCGTTTCTGGCTTAGTAATGATAATATCAGTACCGTCAGGTTTCTTAATATCTAGGTCGACACTCCACCCATCAATAACTAAGTCGAGGTCGCCTTTGCTTTTCCTATATTGAAGAGCAAAACGATCCCTGAAGGCCAAACCAACGTTGACACCGAAAACAATTACGTTTTCCATCAGCCACTGATTTTCTTTATTTAAATACATCGAATAAGCAACCGGCAGCACAGTGCCATTATCTGTTATCACTTGCATATCAACCACAGCTTTCTTATCACTACGGCTATTAAGCTTGGCTTTTGTTACTTTGATATCAAAGACACCACTTTCCACCAATGTTTTGGTATAGGTCGTATACAAACTATCTTTAAAAACCGAAACAAATCGATTTTTTTGTTCCTTAGAAGCCCTGCGGCCATACTTTCCCATGACACGTGCAGCGATACGACGAAAGTCCACTATTTTATTTAGTGCACCATCCATACTCGCTAAAAAGCGCTCTGGATCAGTTTCGTAGTATTCCCTTTCTACCTTAAATAATTCCAACACTTCAGTAACATTTTTCTCAACAGTCAGCCTGATTTCTTCAGACTCCAGACCCTGACTTGCGGTCGTGGTCGCTGCGTAAGATACTTGAGCTGCTGCAATACCAAGCGCCAAAACCAGCCAAAGAGTAACCAACTTAAATGCTTTATTCATAACGTTAAATTCTTATCAAATAAAAGTGAACCAGATTAGGAACTACCCAAAACTAGTCATTACACCATTAATTAGAGATCTATCTGGCCCGAGGCGAACGCACCAATAATTTTCTCTAAATTCATCGCAGACTGCGTATCAAAAATGGTATCGCCGTCTTTCAATAGCTCTTCTTCCCCACCAACACTGAGATCAACATACTTCTCTCCCAGTAAACCGGCCGTCTGAATCGATGCGACACTATCTGCTGACAGCTGATCAACAGATGAATATATTTCCATCTCTACCAGCGCTGTGTAAGACTGCTCATCAAGACTGATCCCGCTAACCTTTCCAACCGTTACACCAGATAATGACACCCGTCCTCTAACAGCGAGACCGCCTAGGTCGTCAAATTGGGCATATATTTTGTAGGTATCACGCGCCGAATCGCTTGTTAAACCACTCACTTGTATTGCCAAAAACGCCAAGGCAGCGAATCCGGCTATCATAAATACCCCTACAGCCGCTTCTATTGTTCTCTCATACATATGACGTCATTTTCCCTAAAAAGTTTAGTTTATTTTAAATAATTGTTTAGAAAGAGCTAAACATTACCGCTGTTAGTAGGAAGTCCAAGCCAAGCACCGCTAGCGATGAATATACGACGGTTTTAGTGGTAGCTATACTAATCCCTTCTGATGTAGGAATACTATCGTATCCTTGGAACACTGCTATCCATGTACAGACCAATCCAAACACAACACTCTTGATAATGCCATTTACAATATCTTCACGAAACTCTACCGAGCCCTGCATATTAGCCCAAAACGACCCCTCGTAAACACCCAACCAGTCTACGCCAACGAGCAAACCGCCAAAAACACCAACCATACTAAAGATTGCAGCCAGAAGCGGCATCGAGATAAAACCAGCCCACAAGCGAGGTGCAATAACGCGCTTTAAGGGGTCAACACCCATCATTTCCATACTACTGAGCTGCTCGGTAGCCTTCATCAGGCCAATTTCTGCCGTTAAAGCTGAACCTGCGCGGCCAGCGAACAGTAACGCTGTCACCACCGGCCCCAGCTCTCTAACCAGTGTTAAGGCAACCATCTGCCCAACAGCTTGTTCTGAACCATAATCGACGAGAATGCTGTAGCCCTGTAAAGCAAGCACCATACCGATAAACAAGCCGGATACAATAATAATAACAAGCGACAACACTCCGACGTGATATAACTGTTTGACCAGAAGGCGAAAGCCTTTGAGGTTTGGCGTTAAACCGAAAATAGCACGGAGCAAGAAAATCCCCGAACGCCCCATCGCCGCCCAAAAATCTATTCCCTTACGTCCATATTGAACAAAAAAATCAATCACTAAGCTAATCTCACACTTGAAGGAACTATGGGCTACCCTAACAATTCGCTACGAAAATCTGTAGCCGGGTAATGAAAAGGAACAGGGCCATCAGGCAAACCGTTAAGAAACTGCTTTACCAGCGGAGAGCCTGAGGTTTTTAGCTCCTCTGGAGAACCTTCACCAATGACAACACCGTCAGCCAAGATTACAGCATGATCACAGATGCTTAGGGACTCTGTAATATCATGCGAAACCAGCACGCTCGTTAAGCCTAATGCATCATTAAGCAAGCGAATCAATTGAACCAGCACTCCCATCGCAATAGGGTCCTGACCTGCAAAAGGTTCATCATACAAAATTAATTCGGGGTCCAAAGCAATGGTTCTTGCCAGGGCAACTCGCCGCGTCATCCCGCCCGACAACTCAGAGGGCATCATCTCTCTTGTGCCTCGCAAGCCCACGGCATGGAGCTTCATCAAGACAATATCTCGAATGATATCCTCAGGCAGATTAGTATGTTCGCGAAGAGGGAAAGCAACATTCTCATAAACACTCAGATCGGAGAATAGCGCTCCACTTTGAAAGAGCATTCCCATTTTCTGACGAGCTTCAAACAAATCTTTACGCTTAAGCTTGCTAACATCGACTCCGTCAACCAGTATCTCACCACTTACAGGCCGTAACTGACCACCGATCAATCTCAGCAGAGTAGTCTTTCCGGTTCCACTAGGCCCCATTATTGCGGTAACTTTTCCACGAGGGATATGCAAGGTCGCACCATTGAAAATACTTCGATGCCCTCTGACAAAATGGAGATTATTAATTGTTATATATGAATCCAAGATAGATTATCCCTAAACCTAGTAAATTCGCCACCGACTGACGCATTGCTTGGCTATTTAAACAAAGCTGCCTCATAGAGCCAAGGAAATTTAGCAATTTATTTGTACTTAATTCTCATCTTCATCAAATTGCTTTGCAATTACAAATTGGACATAATCACTTGCTTGCAATACCTGGCGATATCTTCACTAATAGGTATACTAAGGCCCTTCATTACACCCCTAGAAAAAACATTGATTAGATACTAACCTATGCTTCTATTTTCTTTAGCAATTATCCTCGGGCTTATTGTTCTTATTTGGAGTGCTGACCGATTCGTCAGTGGCGCCGTCGCTACAGCGCTCAACCTTGGCATGACACCGATGATGATCGGCTTAACAGTTGTTGCCTTCGGCACCTCAGCTCCCGAATTAATTGTTTCAGGTACTGCAGCACTAGACAATGCAAGTCACCTTGCGGTAGGAAATGCGATCGGTTCGAATATCGCAAACATTGCCCTAGTACTTGGCGCAACAGCACTGGTCTCGGCCAT
>NZ_LWGG01000751.1:0-1386 GCF_001635365.1 Oleiphilus sp. HI0128
TTCTGACCATGTTTATCTTTGTTGTAGACTTCGCCTCGCCATACGCTGCCTTTAGCAGCTGTTTTATAAAGTTGGCCGAAGAAGGCTTTGTCATGATAGCCAGAGTTAAGAATTCGATGATTTTGGCCTAGCAGCTCTTCACGCTCGTATCCGCTTACTTCGACGAATTTGTCATTCACATAAGTGATGTCTCCTCTTATATTTGTGATAGAGACAATGGAAGCCTGGTCCAAGGCATATTTCTGCTCATTTAGTTCATTTATTGAGGCGTCAATATTCTGTAGGGCTTTATGAAAGCTTCTGGCAAAAATACCTACTTCGTTATTCTCGTTCACGGGTAGGTAGTCAATTTCGCCTGTTTGCTCATAGCGTTCGAGTGTTTCAGTCAATCTCGAGAGAGGGCGGGTAATTCTGCGAGAGATTAAAATGGCAGCCGTTAAGGCAACTAAAGCTAGCGATAAACCTATAAGCAGGCTTTTGTTGCGAGTTCCTTCCAGAGCTAATGCAAGCTGTTGATGTGAGGATGATAGTAGAATATGGAGTTGTGGGCTGCCATAAGTCGCACCACCTTTTAATACTTTGTAATACGCAGAGTATTTAGTATTGGTACTGTCTTTTAACTGCGTAAACGTCAGCTTGTTGGTGCCTGACTGAAAGTGCTGAGTGAGCTCGGGGAAATCTCTAAGTAAGTTTTTATCATGTGATGATGAACTATTATCTGAAGAGCTTTCCTGATAAAGATATTCACCTTCAGCGTCACTGATATAGAACTGTCTATTGCTATTGTAGCGAGGCAAACCAGAGATAATAGCCATTGGCTTAAGCGTTGCGATTAATACATAGCTGGCTGTATCGTCCAGAACCTTGAATAACGCGTTTGAAACGCTTGAAAAGACCTTTTCTGTTTCCAGCTCAACTAGATCTGGACTTAGGTAGATATCAGAAAAGTAAATCTCCCCCGATTTTAACTTGCCACTTTGCTTCAGTGTAGCTAGGTCTCTTGTTAGAAAGGTGTCTGAGCTTTCCTCTCCGCTCTTGCTGTCAGCCTTGTGGCTTGTATAAAGAACTTCCCAGCCAATTACACTGTCCGGTCTTTTGGCGACTAGCTTGATATTTACTACGCCTGGATTTAAAAGCAAGTAGTGTTCGAGAGTGCGATTGACTGGCTCAGACTCAGTGATGCCTCCTTGCACATAGGCTTGAATGGCATAGTGCTTGCCCAGGGAAACTAAGTCTTGGGCACTTCTTTGAAATATGGATTGATAGCTCGACTCAAGCATCTCAGCTTCGTGCTCAAGCTCCTGTAGGTTCTTTTTCTTTATTTGGGCGATATGATCCAGATACACAGAAATACTGATGATGGTGCCGACAATGAGTGTTAAAGAG
>NZ_LWGG01000752.1:0-8951 GCF_001635365.1 Oleiphilus sp. HI0128
ACAAAAATTCAATATGTAGGAAATTGCGCGGCATTTTAGCAAAAATAGCGGCGCGAAACAAAAGCTAGCTCTTGTAGAAAGATTTAGAACATCTCTAGCTCGCCATCATCAAAAGGATCGGCTTCAGGCTCTTTATACTCAAAGGACAAATTTTGATTTAATACTTTTGTGTGCAAACTACATTCAAAGACTTCTCGCCCACTTTGAAAGTTAAGCGTTAACATCGAAAAACCTTCGTCAAGCAATTCATCAAGCCGAATGCCAAACTGCTTTTGAGGGGTGCCGAGTTGCAGGTAGTGCTGATAATCGATGAGTTTGTTTTTGAGCGCCCCCATAAAACGATTAGCCAATTCGGAAATCCAGTCTTCAATCTCATGAGCTTGAACAAACTCGGCATCACCTTTAATTGGATAAGTTTCTCTTAGAATGGAGACAGGGCCTCGTAGTAGTAATTTCAGCTCCAGGTCATCGGAAAGCGCTTCGATAAATGCGCAAGGCAGGGCCAAGACCTCTTTTGCCGACTCTACAATTTCCAATTCGCATTGAATGCTTGCGAAAACGTCAATACATGTTTCTTTAAATAATAGGTGTAAGGGCTCCAGGGCGCTTCCTGCTTGGGGCATTTTGACTCCTTTCTATTCCATAAGTATTACTATCCCTACTAATATAGCCGAATGAATCAAAGCCGCCTTAGGATTTTTATAGTATTATGGAATAAAAATAATGCCCCCTGGAAGTCCATAAAATTTCTTTAGAAACAACAGGGTATAAGCATCTTCAAATTGGGTCAGAGTAAAGGCGTTTGTTTTACTCTGGCCCCAATAGTACACACTTAAGGAAAAAGGTTTGGATTAGACGCTACTCTGGCCCTGCAACGATACCCGCATCGTGTAAGCGGCCAATTTCAGCACTACTCAAACCAACCACTTCAGAAAGCACTTCATCGGTTTGCTGCCCTAGTTTTGGCGCCGGTTGCGCAGGCTGGCGTTCAAATGCCGAGAAGTTCCAAGGAGCTCCTGCTGCTCTGAATGAACCAACACCAGGCTGATCAATTTGGTTAAACATTGGATTGTCTAGCGAGCATTCCGGGTCACTATCTACCATTTCCTTAACCGTTTGATACTTACTCCAACAAACTCCGTTTTCATTGAAGCGAGACTCAATATCCTTAAAACTGCGCTTAGAAATATAGTCAGAAAATAAAGCCGAAATCTCATCACGAGACTCAAAGCGAGCACCTTCCTGAGAAAAATCACGTCCTAGCGTTGCCGCTAGCTGGTCCATTTTTTCAGCTGTTTCTGTAGCAATACACAAGGACTTCCACTGGCGTTTGGTCAAGCCAATCACCATGACACGCTCGCCATCAGATGTCGTAAAGTCTCGTCCAAACGCACCGAAGAGATAGTTTCCATAACGTGGACGCTCTTCTCCTAACTGCGCTTCAGCAATAAATCCTAAGTGCCCCATCACTGCCATGGCCGCATCAGCCAAAGCAATCTTAGTGTGCTGTCCTTCACCTGTGCGATAACGATGACGCTCTGCAGCTAACAAGCCCAGTGCAGCCATCTGTCCTGTCACCAGATCCCAGGCAGGAAGTACGTGATTCGTTGGCGAGTTACTATCAGAGGGGCCTGTCAAAAACGGTAAGCCAATGGCCGGGTTAACCGTATAGTCTACAGCCGAGCCACCATGCCTATCGCCTTGAACGGTGAGCTGTATCATGTCTGGACGAATTGCCTTAAGATCCTCATAAGACAACCAACCCTTAGGTGGAAAGTTTGTCAATAGCATTCCCGCTTCTTTGCCAGGCGCGGTTATAATTTGCTTAGCGAGTTCTGAACCTTCTGGAGACCTAAAGTTGATCGCTACCGAACGCTTAGATTTATTTAGCCCTGCCCAAAACAGACTGACATTATCTTTTGTAACGGGCCAGCGACGATAGTCCAACCCCCCCCCTATCGCATCTATTCGAATGACGTCCGCTCCAAGTTGAGCTAAAGTCATTCCTCCAAGAGGCGCAGCGACAAATGCAGAGGCTTCAACCACTCGCATCCCCGATAGAATCGAACTCATATTGACATCCTGTTAGGTTATTTTGTAATAAATTATTAAGAAACTATATATGACGCGAAGAATAAACCAGCTTAGCCGCTAAATCCACTCGGAACAAAGTTCAGATTTGTAACCAATTTAGTTTTTTGCTTTTCGCTTGACCCAGCTCGTCTATACTAGAACTAACGACTTGAACGAGCTAAAGATGAAACATGGACAAACCAAGCGTATACAGTCACCAAGACCCCTTAAAGAAATTAGGCTCCAGTAGCCCTTTACTTGAAAAGTTGCGGCTACTCCATGGGCACTTAAAACATCAGCATCACTATATTGACCGTATCGCCGTCGCCTTGTTTGATGCGAAAACCGATACCCTTAAAACCTTTGCTTGGAGCAGCGAACACGAAAGCCCTTTGACTCACTATCAAGCAAGTTTAAGCGATGCCCCTTCCCTGATAGAGATAATCAAGAGTGGGAATCCACGAGTCGTAAACAATATGGAAATTTTTTCTGACGGCCAGAATACCCATACGAGAGTATTAGAAAAGAGTCATTTCGGCTCTAGCTATACATTTCCAATGTATCAAGATGGGCAATTTATCGGCTTTATATTTTTTAACTCCTTCGAAAAAAACGTCTTTGAAGAAAGCACCTTGGTAGACCTGGATATGACAGCTCACATGCTCGTTCTTCTGGTATCCCATGAACAAGATGTGGTAGGTACCTTACAAGCAACTGTCAGAAGCGCCATGAATTTCACTCACCATCGTGACCCTGAAACAGCAATGCACATCGACCGAATGTCCCGATTTTCAAGACTAATCGCTGACGAGCTGGCGCATAAATATGGTTTTGACGACCAGTTTGTCGAGCATATTTTCCTGTTCTCACCTTTGCATGATATTGGCAAGATTAGTATTCCCGACTCTGTACTCTTAAAGCCAGGAAAGTTAGATGATCAAGAATTCGAGATCATGAAATCTCACGCAGAGAAAGGCAAGGAGCTAATCGATACGCTGTTAGAAAACTTCAGCCTAGATAGCCTCAACTACATCGACATTCTGAAAAATATCGCCCACCACCATCACGAAGCCTACGACGGTTCCGGCTACCCTGATGGGCTAGTTGCCCAAGATATCCCTATCGAGGCAAGAATTGTCGCAGTAGCCGATGTCTTTGACGCACTAACCAGTGAGAGACCTTATAAAAAAGCTTGGTCAAACGATGATGCTTTCGCAAAAATTGACGCCATGGCTGGCACTAAGCTGGATAGGGAATGCGTTGATGCACTAATTAAAAATCGCGAGCTAGTCGAAGAAATCCAACGACAATTCAAAGAAAATATTATTGGCTAAATACCCTTGGCTTGACGTCTATCAGTGTCACCTTTTTTTAATGTAGACAAACTAATATCGAGCTAGTCACTACCGGCTCATCACTCACAACAAGCATTAAGGGAATAAAACAAGTATGTCGAAAGTTAGTCTTGGCCAAAGCGCAAGTATCAGCAAACGTTTTTCTGAAGCAGAAGTAAATGCTTTTGCAGAGTTATCACTTGACTTCAACCCGGTCCACCTTGACGCCGACTATGCAGCCAAGACACCATTTGGTAAACAAATAGTCCACGGGATGCTTGTTTCAAGCCTTTTTTCTGGTTTGTTAGGAAAACACCTGCCCGGAGAAGGTACCATTTACTTGGGGCAGGACTTAAAATTCAAGAAACCAATATTTATTAATCAGGAAGTCACTGCAACAGTAGAGATTATCAACATACGTAATGATAAGCCCATCATTACGCTTAGCACCCTCTGTGTAAACGATCAGGGAGAAACCGTGATCGAAGGCGAAGCGGTTGTTATGTTTGCTGGCTAAATTATTGACTAATTGCTGCGGTACTCAGCTTATTCAGTACTGCGGCGATTTTAGATATGACTTGGTCACAACCTTGAATATCGTGACGCTTCTGTAAATACTCCGGATTGTTGTATGAAATTCTGACCTTATTATCATTATCCTTTTGAATCATTACTTTCTGCGGTAAATCGATTGCTACCGCTGGCGCGCAGTTCATTAGAGGTGTTCCTACCTTTGGGTTACCAAAAAGAATAAGCTCCGTCTCGGGCATAGCCAAATTAACGCTTTCCGCATTTTCCTTGTGATCAATTCTTGCAAACAAACTTAGACCTTTCGCCAGAATAATTGATTCAAATCGGTCGGCAGTTTTCTTCACTGTATACGGGCTTTCAAGTGATACCAGGCCTTCAGAAGCGATAGCACTGAATGAAGCCAAAAAGCCGCATAGGACCATCAACATTATACTTTTCATAATTTTTCCTTTTTATTATCTATGTACTTAAGCGACTCCTGGTTAATAGCATATAAGGTAGCACACTCAAGTTCGAGCACAAGCGGCTCAATCTGATAATTTTACTCGCTAGCCTTATTTGTACACTATACTGTTGTAGCATCAAATGCAGTTTCAAATTTGTTAATTCTCAGGTCCGTTTTAAACGAGGTATGGATGAGCAAGGACACAAAAATTGTCAGTAAAGTACTTGTACACGAGTTCGAAAAAACGTCATTGACCTTGTTAAAAGATGTTTGCATTGAAAATAATTTGGTTGGTTTAAGAGTCAAAACCGAGGACGACCATATCGGTCTCGAAGGGGCGTCGAGTGAGTTTGACGAAGTCCTGTCGTCAAATCTCGACCTGGGCAGTGTATTCCTGACCGAAGCGCCTGATAGTAGTGGCGTAAGTGGTTGAGATTTGTGCCTCCAGATTCACCGCAAACGTCCTGAACTACCGATATTTTTACGCAGAGTAACGCGTAAAGAACTTTCTCCTGAAGTCCTTCAAGCGATTGCTGGCAGCTATGAAAACAACAACATTGACCAACTTAACGGTTTGATCAACGAGTATATTTGTAGCATGTATTACCCTCTGGAGTTGGCCAAGGGCTTTCAGGAGATCTCTACTCAAGTATTTGAAAGCCTGATCCCCGGGGTAAAAGTTCATTGTGATTACCCCTACCTGGTAAAAGACCAATTAATCTATGGTGAATTGTTCACACTGATTCCTTTGGAAAGTGACTGGTGCCGTGGTTATATGATGCTGCAGACCACTGAAAAGGAAATCACTGATTTAATTCGCTCTGACGCAACTGCCATTCATTCAATGCGTCCGAATCGCAATGATATTAACTCGATTCTCAACGAAGCCACCAACCTGATTTGGGGTAAAGCACGCTCTTGCTACTTCTCTTCCGTTGAGAGTTTAGAAGGCAATCGTATTTATGTCCCAACGCTGGTAAACCACTCTCAAAAACATATGTCCTTTGGTTCAACCGAGCCTCAACTATGCTTTAAGTTTAAGCTGATCGACCCTAAATTCCGCTTTGATGAAATCACCATCTATCAACGCCTTATCTTCAACCTTAGCTGGTCACCTGAAAAGTTTACTGAAAACGATCAAATTGTAGAGCACCTGGTTGAAGATGGTGATTTGGAAATGTTTTAATCAAACAACAGAGGCCAAAATTGGATTACGAGTTTTTGTTTGATGAGAGTTCCCAGCCGCAAGCCCTATTTTCTAGCGGCCATGAAGCTATCGCTACTTACTTCAATATGGAGCTAAAGACTATCGTCGCAATTGACGAGGTTTAACAATAATAGACAAAGTGGAAAAAGGACAAATCACTCAATACCACTTTCAAGGCTCTGAATTTCAACTCAGGTTAGACAAAGTGGGAGCAGAAGTTCTTGCGAACGCTCTCGGTTATGAGGTCTACGAAGAGCTTCCTGAAAATACAGAATTATATGACCAGGAGCTCCAGGCAGAATGTGGTTTACTTGACTTCCAACAAGCCTTGCTAGAATGGCAGCGTTTTATTAAAAACAAAAGCCTGCCCTAGAACGATAGTTTCTTCTATCAGTTCATCACACCAAGCTTACGTTTTACATAGGTACCAGGGGCATCACATAAGACTTCAAGCTTTCCTGCTTCGGGCAAACGAGCTTCGATCTCTTCGCCTTTATAGGGCTGGAGCCAGTCGTTCCAATGTGTCCACCAACTGCCTTTATGGTGCTCACTCGCCGCGAGCCACTCATCCGCATCGTCAACAATATTCTCATTCGTCCAGTAAGAATACTTCTTCTTCGCTGGAGGGTTAACAATACCCGCTATATGACCGGACTCACCCAGCACAAAGGTTGCGTTGTCTTTGCAGATTTTGGCACCTTCATAGGTAACACGCCACTTGGCAATATGATCTTGATGGGTACTGATAAAATACAAAGGTACTTCTATTTTGGACAAGTCTATTTTGGTGCCATTGACCGCATAAGCACCTGGTTTAACCAAACGATTTTCCATATAGAATTTTCGCAGCATCTCGTTATGACAAGCACCGGTGATATTAGTACTATCGGAGTTCCAGTATAAAAGATCAAAAGGCGTCGGAGACTCACCCTTTAGATAGTTCTGGATATAGTAATTCCAATACAGAGAGTTCTCACGCAGTTTGCTGAATGAAACCGCCATCACTCTGCCATCGAAGTAGCCTTTTTGATTATTCTGATGTTCTATCGCTTTAATCGTATGGTCATCGATAAATACACCAATATCTCCCGGATCAGAGAAATCTGTCAAGGTCGTAAAAAGCGTTGCTGACTTAACACGAGGCTTTAGCTTACGCGCAGCCATATAGGCTAGCGTAGTCATTAATAAGGTGCCGCCAATACAATAGGCCGCCGCATTGATTTCACGGATCCCCGTTTGTTTTTCAACCACTTCTAGAGCATGTAATGCACCGTCGGTGACATAGCGGTCGAAACCGATATTCCGCTCTTTTTCAGTCGGGTTCAACCAAGACACCATAAAGACGGTCTGCCCCTGCTCTACCGCCCATCGCACGAGGGAATTCTTTTCTGATAAATCGAGAATATAGAATTTATTGACGAAAGGTGGAATGATCAGCAAAGGCGTCTCAGTGATTTTATCGGTAAGCGGAGAGTATTGAATCAACTCAAACAACTCGCAACGATAAACAACCTTTCCTTTGGTGGTCGCAATATTTTCACCTAGCTGAAAGGCCTCATCATCCGTCATGGTGATTTTTAAGGTATCAGCACTTTTTTCCAAGTCTTTTACAAAGCGCTCAAAGCCCTGCACCAGATTGGCACCGCGAGTTTTAATCGTAAGACTTAAAAGCTCTGGGTTTGTAGGAATGTAGTTTGAAGGTGATGCGGCATTAACGAGCTGCCTGACAAAAAACTCTGCTCTGCTACGCGTTTTATCATCAAGGCCTGGCATAGAATTAATGCTATCTAACCATGCACGACCGGTCACCAAATAAGCTTGCTTGATAAAGTTAAAATAAGCGTTTTCAACCCAGCCTTCATCACTAAATCGAAAATCTCCTTTTTCCGCCTCAACGACCGGCTCAACCTCTCGACCCGCAACCTGCGATAAAGCCGACTTAACGACACGAAAGTAATTCTTGCCCAAGTCTGCCGTTTGCTTTGTCGTTTCCCAAGGATGCTTTACAACCTCTTGGACATACTTTAGATAAGACTCTGTAGCATCACTGGCAACAGCCTGCAAGCTACCATGCTCTTCATTCAATTGAGTTGAAAGGTAAGTTAAAGCGCGCTGGCTTTCTTCCATTGCCTTGGCACTCATTTTCCAATAGGGATTATCAAAAAGGTTTTTCGTCATAAGAGCGTGTTCCTAATTATTCTTATAGAACAGGCAGCCAAAAGGGCTAAATACCCAATCTAGAGGTATAGATAGCGGTATGGAGAAAGTGCCTGCGAAAAAAGTCATGAACGGCCAGAACTGCTAAGTAGTACTGGCCTTCATTGTCATACCACTACTTTGCTTTACTTGTCGCTTTAGCAGCTGGTTTTGCTTCAGTTTTGGGCTCTGAAGCCGACTTCATAATTTCTTCCAACTCTTCACGAAACTTACTTCCAGCATCGCTAAGTGCTTGAATATCAGTCATCATCTGCTCGTTTAGCTCGCCAAAAGCTTCCATCTGCTCTTTAAAGAAATCCTGTAAAGACTCAGGGTCCTTTACTTCGGTAAATGCTTTAAAACGGGCCGATGCAAAGTCTGAATATTTTTTCGCCGACTCCATTTGTGCTTTGAAGGTTTCCTGCATAGAGCTGGTCATTAACTCACCAACTTTACTCATAGGCGCCAGTGATTCCTTTGCTTTTTCGTTTAGATCTTTCAAAAAATCTGTATTCAATTCCCTATCCTCATCACTGGGTTTAACAAAACATATCCTTGGCATATTAAGACACTTTTATGTCAGAGATATTTCTATTCGATTGTAATACTAGAAAGGAATAATCCTCAATGACCCAAGTCATAAAAGCGTCCCTCTCTTTAACTATGAAGCAATTTCTGCACCGGGCAACTTTCGCCCACTTTTTCCCAAAGCCCCCATTGCTCGGGCACTATCGATCAACTCTTGCTGAAACCTGGGATGCGCCAGCTGTATTAGTAGCTCAGCCCTTTCACTTAAAGATTTACCCTTTAAATCTACACAGCCATTTTCCGTCACAATATAATGCGTATCCATACGGGTATCGGTCACAGCCCCACCCTCTATGCGTGGGACAATTCGACTCACCTGACCTTTTTTTGCTGTAGAATGAAGCGCGATAAAAGAACGGCCATTCTCGGCCATATAAGCCCCCTCACAAAATCCAACTGCCCTCCGGTGCCTGAAAACTGCTGACCATTCATATGCTCTGCATTCACCTGCCCCGTCAAATCAACTTCGATTGCAGCGTTTACAGAAACCATATTATTGTTCTTACTGATCACTGCCGGATTATTCACCCAGGAAGCAGGATAACCAACGATCGAAGGGTTATCATCCATAAAGTCA